>JAWVDZ010000189.1:0-7377 GCA_033856955.1 Gaiellales bacterium | reverse complement strand
GGGGTCTGACCCCTCCAGGGTCTGACCCATCCCCGCTCAGGACGGGGCATCGCCATTCAACAGGGTCGCGAAGCGCCCTCTCACGGCCATTCGCTCAGCACCCGCGTCATCCGCGCCGGCACCCCCGCCACCACCTGCCCATCGGCGACGTCGCGCACCACCACCGCTCCTGCGCCGATCAAGCACCCCTGACCGACCTGGACGCGATCCGAGATGGTGGCGCCGATGCCGACGAACGAGCCGTCGCCGAGCGTGACATGGCCGGCGATGTTCGCACCCGGGCTGATCGTCACGAAGTCGCCGACCCGGCAATCGTGGCTGATCGTGGCGCCGATGTTGACCAGCACGTGGCGGCCGAGCACGGCCAGGCGGTTCACGATCGCGCCAGGACAGACAACACTGCCGGCATCCACCTCGACACCCGGCGCCAGCCAGGCCCGCGCCGAGACGTGGGTCGCGAACAGCTCCCCGGGCCACGCTGCAGCCAGGCGGCTGCGGTCGCCCGGATAGCCGAGCGCCACTAACACCGGCGTGTCGGGATGCTTGGCGCGCGCATCGGACAGCGACAGCACCGGCGCTTCCAGCCTGGCGTCCGAAGCCGCCTCGGCCAGATACGCATGCTCCGCGGCGTAAAACCGAACCTCGCCGCCCGCGTCCAGCACGTACCCCGCCGCCTCGCGGGCCTGATCGCCGACGCCGAGAATGCCAACGGCCGCGCTCACCCGTCCACCAGCTCGCGATACAGGTCGAGGTGCATACGTGCCGAAGCCTCCCACGTCAGCGTCTCACGCGCACGCCGCGCTCCCGCCCGCGCAAGCTCGAGCTTGGCCGGATCGTCGAGCAGCTCGCGCACCGCCGCAGACATCGCCTCGACGTCGCCGGCCGGAACCACTCGTCCGGCATCGAAGCGGCGCACGTTCTCGCCCAGCCCGCCGACGTCGTACGCAACCGCCGGCACACCCGCGCCGAGCGAGCGAAGCAGCGTCCCGCTCTGATCGAGCCCCGGCTTGTAGGGGAAGATCGCCAGCGTCGAGTCGCCGTAGGCGCGGTCGACCTCGGCAGCGGGCAGATATCCGAGCCGCCACTCGACCAGATCGCCTCCCGCGGCCTGGTAGCGCTCGACCGGCTCCATCGGGTCGCCCGCCACCAGCAGCCGCGAGCCCTCGACCCGCTTAACCACCTCGATCGCGTCGTCGATGCCCTTGTAGGGCCGGATCAGGCCGAAGCAGAGCAGCGTACGGCCGTCGTCGCTTCGCACCGGGTCGCTGGCGATGATCGGATGCGGGATCACGCGCAGCCGCTCGTCGCGCACGCCCTGGTCGCGAAGTGCCTCACGGCCGGACTCGCTGTGGGCGACGACGCGATCGAAGCGGTCGTACAGGTGCCGCCACATCCCCGCCCTGCCGCCGGTGCGGCGATCGCTCATGTCGTGCGCGGTGTAGACGAGCGGGGCGCGGCTGCGAAGCAGCCAGCGATCCATCTCCGGCACGGTCATCCACTGCACGTGCACGACGTCGGCCGGTCGCAGCGCGAGCCGCGCCAGCCCCAGCGGGTGCTCCGCAAGCTTGAGCGGGATGCGCAGCCGCGATCGCCGAAACAGCCGCGAGCTGAGCGGGTAGAACAGTTCGCTGCGGCGATACCCGACCGGCTGCGGAACATCGCCGAAGCGAAACCGCGAGGTGACCAGCTCAACGTCCACGCCAAGCCGGCCGAGGGCGCCGCAGAGGTGGTCGTCGTAGTCGGGACCGCCGTAGCCGGGCGGGTTGGCGATGATCACGCGCATCTGCCCGCGAAGGCTACCGGCGGGCCCCGCTTCGGGGGAGAACCACCCGCATGGTGGGGTTAACCGCATCGACGCGGGCCGCCGGCCGCGAGAGCATATCGGCATGAACGACACTCATCCAATCCACGACGTGATCGTGCTCGGTGGAGGCGCTCCGGCCGTGTCCGCAATCCACTGTGCCCGGGATTACGGCCTCGATGCCACGATCGTCCCCGGCAGTCCGAGTCGCGTCGACCTGCTCCACCGGCCGTTCCGAGTCTGGGACGGCGCACGCGAGCTCCGCGCACACACCGTGGTGATCGCCACCGGCGAGGGGCCGATCGCGCCCGTCTACCGCGACTGGCTGGCACATGATCGCCATGGCCGCCTGCTCACCGCAGACGACTCTACCCGCACCAACATCGACGGCGTGTTCGCGGCCGGCTGCGAGGCCGCCTGCGACGCCCGCCGCTGGCTGGGTCTGGTCGAGGCGGCTTAAGAAGGCCGGGCAGGGAACGGGGCCCAACTCCCCCGTTCCCTCCCTACCCCTCGCTCACGAGCATCTCCGCCGCGTCGCGAAGCGACGGCCGCGGCGGTTCGCCGACCAGGATCGTGCGGCAGCCGAGCGCCTCGCCGGCGGTGATGTCGCTGGGCGCGTCGCCGATCACGACCGAGCGCGGGAACTCGATGTCGGGGAAGTCGCGCTGGGCCTGGAGGAAAAGCCCGGTGCCGGGCTTACGGCAGTCGCACGTGCCCTTCTCGTGCGGGCAGACATAGACCGCCGCCACCGGCAGCTCGAGCATCGCGCGGTTGATCTCGTCCACCGCCTCGGCCGTCATCCGGCCAAGCGCGATGCCGCGCTGGTTGGTGACGACCACCACCCGCCATCCGGCGCCGGCCAGCAGCCGGATCGCGTCCTCAGCGCCCGGCAGGTAGCGGAACTCTGCCAATGACGTCACGTACTCGCCCTCCGGCGCCTTGACGTTGATCGTGCCGTCGCGGTCGAGGAACGCGGTGCGGCCGCTCATCCCGCGAACAGGTCGTGCTCGACCAGCTCGCAGATCGTGTGCAGCACGAGCATCGTGCCCTCCTGGATCTGCGGCGTCTGCTCGGCCGGGATGCGGATGCAGTGGTCGCACAGCTCCGCCAGCAGGTCGCCTCGCGGACCGGTCACGCCGACCGTCGCCAACCCCTCCTCACGGGCCGCCGCCAGCCCGGCCAGCACGTTCGCGGACGAGCCGCTGGTCGAGAGAGCGATCGCGACGTCGCCTTTGCGGCCGAACGCTCGCACCTGGCGCGCGAACACCTGCTCGAAGCCGAAGTCGTTGCCGATCGCCGTCAGCGACGCCGTGTTGTCGGCCAGCGCCAGAGCCGGCAGCGGCGCGCGGTCGAGCAGGTAACGGCCGGTCAGCTCGGTGGCGATGTGCTGTGCGTCGGCGGCGCTCCCGCCATTCCCGAACAGCAGCAGGGTGGCTCCTGCCTGGTAGCGCTGCGCGATCAGCGCCGCCACCCGCTCGACCGAGCCGGCCAGCTGCTCGTCGACCAGCGCCCGCGCCATCTCGGCGTGCAGCTCCAGCCGCCGCATCGCTCGCTCACGCATCGCTCATGCTCCAGGTCGTCAGGCCGTCCGATTCGAAGGCGAACTCGGTCACCACGCCGCCCATCCGGGTCAGCACCTCGGCCACGCGATGCTTCTTGTGGAACTCGCAGTAGAACAGCATGTAGCCGCCGCCGCCGGCGCCGGTCACCTTGCCTCCCAGCGCGCCCGCCCGCCTGGCCTCGGCGTAGGCCTCGTCGATGAACGTGGTCGTGATCTTGGGTGACATCCGCTTCTTGTGGTGCCAGGCCTTGTGCAGCAGGTCGCCGAACTCGCGCGGGCGGCGCCGCACGAGCGCGTTCTTCATCTCGAGCGCCAGCTCTTTCTGGGCCCGCAGGGCCATCAGCGTTGCCTGCTCGCCGCTCTCGTAGCGCGCCGTCTGATCCTCGATCACTCCGTCCGAGCGGCGGGTGGCGCCGGTGTAGCAGAGCAGCATGTTGTGCTCCAGCTCGTTCACCACGTCGGCGCTGACGCGGAGCGGATTGACGATCACGTGGTCGTCGGCGAACTCGATGAAGTTGAAGCCGCCGAAGGTGGCCGCGTACTGGTCCTGCATGCCGCCCAGCATCGCCATGTCGACGCGCTCGATGTGGTGTGAGAGCTGCGCCACCTCGTAGTCCGTGAGCGGCAGGTTGTGGTGCTCCTTGAGCAGCCCCACCAGGGTCACCATCACGGTCGAGCTCGAGCCCAGTCCGGAACCGGGCGGGGCGTTGGAGTGCAGGAAGATGTCGTAGCCCGGGGCGGCGGGATCGCCCAGGCGGCGGATCGCGGCCTTCACCAGGTCGAGCCGACCGTCGAAGATCGGCGGCTCGTCCACGGCGTAGTTCACGGACAGCCCGAAATCGGCCGACTCGATCCGGATCTGACGGTCGCGGCGGGGCCGCAACAGCCCGTAGGCATAGCGGTCGATGGTCGCGTTCAGCACCAATCCGCCCTCGCGGGAAGGAAACGGCGGCACGTCGGTGCCGCCGCCGGCAAAGCTGATTCGAAGGGGTGCGCGGGCGCGTATGTTCATCGGCGAGTCGCTGCGCAGCCTAACGGTAGACTTCCGCGCCGTGTCCCAGAACCCGACCGCCGGACGAGCCGACGAGGTGCGCATCAGCGAGTACGCGGGGCGCATCATGCGCAACTGGTATGTGGTGCTGATCGCGGTCGTGGCGGCCGTGCTGCTGGTGGTGCTGAACACCGTCGGCACCGGCAAGCAGTCGCAGGGCCAGGCCACAGTGTTCCTCGGCCAGCCGCTCTCGCCGCTGGGCGGAGCGACGATCCCCAACACCCTGATCGCGAACCCGACCACCGCCCAGGCCTACCTGCGAACGGGCGCCGTGGTGGACAAGGCGGCGAGCGATGCCGGAATCAAGTCCGGCACGGTGCTGAAGAACCACACCAGCGTCACCGTGCTGGCGGCGAGTTCGACCGCCAAGACGACCGGCGCTAACCCCAACATCCAGATCACCGTGCGCGGCCCGTGGGACAAGAAGACGGTGGTGTCCGCGGCCAGGTCGCTGGCGGACTCGCTGATCGCGTGGGCGAACACCTACCAGAGCTCCAAGATCGACCTTCTGGACAAACAGATCACCGTCGACACGACGCAGATCGCCACGCTTCAGAAGGTGGTCGATCAGGCCCAGAACCAGCTCAACGCGCTTGCCCGCCAGTCGATGACGGCAGCCGAACGGGCGTCGATCTCCTCGACGCTGCTCTCGACGATCGCGACGGCCGGTTCGCGGATCGACGAGATCTCCTTCCAGCTGAC
This sequence comes from Gaiellales bacterium, assembly GCA_033856955.1. GTDB lineage: Bacteria > Actinomycetota > Thermoleophilia > Gaiellales > JAICJC01 > JAICYJ01. The sequence goes on along the minus strand of JAWVDZ010000189.1, from coordinate 2,262 downwards.
GACCAACGAGATCTTCAAGGCCAGCGCCTCGGACGTCGAATCCGCCGGCTACATCCAGGATCCGTCCGGCCAGGCCGTCTCGGCCACCAAGCGCAAGAGCTCCCTGATCGTGGCCGTCTTCACGGGCCTGATCGTGGGCGTGATCCTGGCCCTGGTCTGGGATGCGGTTCGGAACCGTCCCCGGCGGGCGGCGGAGGCCTGATCGTCCGATGGCGACCCGCTCATGCCCCGACTGGCCCGAGTTGCTCGACCGCGCCCCCGACCTGCACTTCAAGCACTACACCGCGGACGAGCTCCAGCTCGCCCACGACATCGTGGTCGCGCTGGGCGCCGTTCGGCTGAGCGAGATCGAGGTCTGCGCCGACACCCAGCGTAATGTGTTCAACGCCGACCACACCGATCCCCGGCTGGCGGATGCCCTGAGGGGCAGCTACTGGCAGGATCTTGAGAGCTGGACGGGGGAATCCGGATCCCCGTAACCGGTCGGGCCGATACCGGTCCGGGGGATACGCCCGAGCGTCGCAACGTCCGATCTACCTCCTGCATGTGTGATTCCACGAATCCCACGCTGGGAGAGATGCAGATGAACAGCTCCGAGCAAACCACACACGGTGAGGAGCCGGCGGAGCAGGACGCGATCGAGATTCAGCGTCTGCTGGCCTGGTACTTCCGCACCGAGGATCCGTCACGCCACTCGCCGACCGGCGACCTGAGGGACGCGGCGTAGAGATGGTGTGACACCGGTGGCGGGGCGCGCCCCATTGGGGGGTGCGCCCCCCAACCATGCTCGCGGTGGATGGTTGATTCCACGGGATGCGTGGCTGCTGGACGCAGGATGGGGTGTTCCAGACGACGGGAGCGCCCACAGGGCAGGCTGGATGAAGCCTGTTCAAGGGCGATCGTGGCGTATGGGACGCTCCAGACCAGTCCCAGAGCCGCGCAGCTCGTGGAATCAATCATCTAGGGTGCGAGCGATGATGGAGAACCGGCCAACGCCGCTGAGCGCGCTCGAGTCGCGGCTGCCGGGCGCCGAGGGCCACTTCCGCCGCGATCACTTCGACCCGCCGACGATCGACGAGCGCGGGTTTGCGCTTGAGGTGACCGGCGGGGATCGTGAGCTTCGGCTGACCATGGACGAGCTGCGCCGGCTTCCGCGGCGCGAGCTGGACGTGGTGCTGGAGTGCGCCGGCCACCGGCGGGACGAGTTCGACCCGCCCACCCCCGGACTGCAGTGGGGCATCGGCGCGGTGGCCGAGGCTCGCTGGGCGGGCACCGCGCTCGCAGACGTGCTGGCCCAGGTTTCCCTCGGAGCGGATGTGACGGAGTTGGCGCTCCACGGCGGCGACAGCGGTGAGAGCGAGCTCGCACCCGGCATCCAGCCGTATGCGCGTTCGATCCCGGTCGCCAAGGCGCTCGACCGCGACACGCTGCTGGTCTGGGAGATGGACGGAGCTCCCATGCCGCCGGGCCACGGAGCACCGCTTCGGGCGATCGTGCCCGGCTGGTACGCCACCGACTCGGTGAAGTGGCTGCGGCGAATCGAGCTTCTCCGCGAGCCGTTCGGGGGGCCGTTCCAGGCGCTCGACTACCGCTGGGTCGACGACGACCATCCGGTGCCCGGGGTGCGGATGGACGAGGTGCCGGTGCACAGCGTGGTCACATCGGTCGAGGGCGGGCAGGCGCGCGGCGTGGCCTGGGGTGGCGGCGGCATCGCCCGAGTCGACGTGCGGGTCGACGACGAGCGGTGGCACGAGGCGACGCTCGAACCTGGTTCAGGGCCCTATGCGCGGACGCGCTGGTCGCTCGATCTGGCCGGGCCGGCGCGAAGCGTCGCGGCACGGGCGACCGACGTCCGGGGACGTACCCAGCCGGATCGGCCGGCGTGGAATCCGGGCGGGTATCGCAACAACAGCGTGCACCGAGTCGAGCTGTGACACCGCACGTGGAGGCTCAGCCGAGCCCCTCCTCGACGTGCGCCTTCGCCCAGGCCAGGAACGCGGCCGTCGTTCGGCTCAGCTCGATACCGGATGCGCGCACGGTCGAGAAGTCCCGCGCCGGGTCGATCCCAGCCACCGAGGAGACCGCGAGCGATCCCAGCCGAAGCTCGCGCTCGACGGCGAGCTGGGAGAGGAAGCTGACGCCGTAGCCGGCCTCAACGGCGGCCTTGGCGGACTCCTGAAGCCCGAGCTCCATCGCGATCTGGAGGTCGCGGGCACGCACCCCCGCCTTGCGAAGCTCCTCGTCGATCACGCTGCGCACGCC
>JAWVDZ010000188.1:0-4389 GCA_033856955.1 Gaiellales bacterium | reverse complement strand
CGATCTCGAGCAGCGTCTGCAGGTAGCGCAGCGTCAGCGCAATCGGATGCTCGCTGATCACGGCCGCGGCCTCGGTCAGCTTGGCCGATGCCTCGAACTCGCCTGCGGCCGAGATCACCTTCGCGCGTCGCTCGCGCTCGGCCTCCGCCTGGCGGGCCATGGCCCGTTGCATGCCGCTTGGAATCTCGACGTCGCGCACCTCGACCACGTTCACCTTGATGCCCCAGGGGCCGGTCTGCTCGTCGATGATCTTCTGCAGGATCAGGTTGATCTTGTCGCGCTCGGAGAGCAGCTCGTCCAGCACGTGCTGGCCGAGCACGCTGCGAAGCGTGGTCTGGGAGATCTGCGAGGTGGCCAGCGAGAAGTCGGCCACCTTCACGATCGAGGCGGCCGGGTCGACCACCTGGAAGTAGGCGACGGCGTTCACCCGCACCGGCACGTTGTCGCGCGTGATCACCTCCTGCGGCGGGATCACCAGCGTCACCACCCGCAGCTCGACCTTGATCATCTTGTCGACGATCGGGATCAGCAGGAACAGGCCGGGCCCCTTGGGGTCGCCCAGCAGCCGTCCCAGCCGGAACACGACGCCGCGCTCGTACTCGCGCAGCACCCGCACCGAGTTGGCAAGCAGGATGATGACGAACGCGAGCACCACGGCAAGCACGATCAGGTAGATCACTGGGTCTCCTCCGGCTGGATTTCGGGGCCGTTGGGGGCAACATGCAGCGTCAGGCCCTCGACCCGCTGCACGATCACGGTATCTCCCACGCCGACCTCGCCGCTTTCGGCCTCGGCCTGCCACAGCGCACCGTCGATGAATACCTGGCCGCTGGGGTCGAGCGGGGTGCGGGCGACGGCCTCGCGGCCGGGCATTCCGGCGAGGCCGGCATTCACCGCGGCCACCGGCTGGTGACGCGCCGCCACCACCTTGGTGGCGATCACCGCCAGGCCACCTCCGAACAGCACCGAGATCGTCAGCACGAGCAGCGGGGAGACGCCCATGTCCGAGCCCGGCGTGCGGAACAGCAGCAGCCCGCCCGCCGCGAGCGCGATCACGCCCGACAGGCCGACCAGTCCGTGGCTGGTGACGAAGCCTTCGACAACCAGCAGCGCCACCCCCAGGACGATCAGCGCCACGCCAGCCCAGTTGATCGGCACTATCGAGAAGCCGAACAGGGCCAGGATCAGGCTCACGCCGCCCAGCGTCCCGGGCAGGATCACACCTGGGTGGAAGACCTCGTAGCCGATGCCGCCGACGCCGGCCAGGAACAGCAGGAACAGCAGGTTGGGGTCGATCAGGATGTCCAGCAGCCGGAGCGTGAACGGCATCGACTCGTGATCGACGACCGCGTTGGCGGTGTGGAAGGTGAGGTGCTTGGTTCCGCGCGTCTCGGTGCCGTCGATCGAGTTCAGCAGGTCGGTGAGGCTGGGGGAGAGCTTCTCGACAAGCCCGCTCGCCACCGCCTCCTCGGCCGTGTAGCTGGTCGCCTTGCGAACGGTCAGCACGGCCTCGTCGACGTTTCGGCCGTGGCTGGCGGCAAGCGCCTTGACCTTCGCCTCGGCGTCGTTCTCGATCTTGCGCTTGAGATCCTTGCCGATGTCCTGACCGCTGGAGTCGATCGGCGTCGCCGCCCCGATGTTGGTGTTGGGCGCCATCGCTGCGTAGTCGCTGGCCATCGTGATGTACACGCCGGCCGAGGCCGCTCGCCCGCCCTGCGGCGAGACGTAGACGATCACGGGCACCTTGGAGGCGAGCTCGTCCTTGTAGATCGCCTCCATCGAGCTGGACAACCCGCCGGGCGTGTCGAGCAGAATCACCAGCGCCGCGGCGTGGCGGCTCTGGGCGCGGTCGATCGAGTCGCTGACGAAGCTGGCCGAGACGGGGTTGATCTCGCTGTCGAGCGTGATCGCGATCACGAGCGGCTGCGAGCTGTCCGAGGCAGCGGCCGGGGACGCCGACGTCGCGCCGAGCAGGCTCAGCGCCATCAGCAGCAGGAGTCGTCGTGTTGTCACCCAGCCGTCAATATAGCCCCACGGGCCACGCGAACGCCGGTCGTTGCGTCACACGACCTCGACCCGCTCGACCTCGGCCGACGTGTGCGCGTGGCCGTCCACGATCAGCCGGCCGAGCTCGTCCACTCCCTCGCACAGACCGCGGCGGCCGGCGACCAGCTGAACGGTGTGGCCGCGCAGCTCGTCGCGGTCAAGGCCGGTGAAGCCGTCGCGCTCGAACGCGTCGTAGCGCCGTTCCAGCTCGTCGAGCAGGTCGACCAGCAGCTCCACGCGGTCGACCTCGCCGCCACGCTCGATCCGAAGCGAGGTTGCGGCCACTCGGGCCTGCTCCGGCAGGCCGCTCGGCGTCTGGTTCACGTTCACTCCGAACCCCACCACCAGCTTGCTGTCGCGCAGCTCGGGCAGCACGCCGGCGACCTTTCGGCCCTCGATCATGACGTCGTTCGGCCATCGCACCATCGCCCTGGGATCGCACACCGTGCACACCGCCTCCGCCGCCACCAGCGAGAAGGCGGGCAGGCGGTCGGGAGCGGTGTGCGGCTCGAGCGCGAGCGAGAACAGCAGCCCCGCGCCCGGCGGCGAGTACCACTCGCGGCCGCGGCGGCCGCGGCCGGCCGTCTGCTCGTCGCAGGCCGCAACGCCGCCCTCCGGCAGCTCACGCGCCAGCTCCTGCGTCGATTCGCACACCCGCCGCCAGACGTACGGCTTTCCGAAGCGGCCGCGCAGCCGACGTCCGACCTGCTCCGGGGTTGGTGCCATTCCATAGAATAGGCCGCGCATGTTCACGCAACCGAAACGTGCCGAGGCCCGTCTACCCCTGCGAGACCGGGTACGTGACGAGTCGGCGCACGCCGCGCTGTCGGATGTCGTGCTGGCCGTCCGTGCCAAGGACGGCGATCGCCTCGCCCTGGAGGCGCTGGTGGAACGGCACGCGCCGCGCGTGCGGCGGCTGGCCGCATACCTGCTCGACGATCCGCAGGACGCGGAGGACGCGGCACAGGAGGCGCTGGCAAAGGTGATCACGAGGATCGACCAGTTTCGCGGCGAGGCCCGCTTCGCCACCTGGCTGCACAGCCTCGTCACCAACACCTGCCGCGATCTCGGCGAGCGCCAGCGTCGCCGCCGCCACCAGCCGCTCGAGGCCGCGCCCGAGCTGGCCGCGTCCGGCGGCCCTCATGACCTCGCCTGCCAGCGCGAGCAGCGGGCGACGCTCGCGCGCGGCATGGACGACCTGTCCGCCGACCAGCGCACGGTGATGGTGATGAAGGACGTTCTCTCGCTCTCCTACGAGGAGATCGCGGATGCGATGGCGATGCCGGTGGGCACCGTGAAGTGCCACGCCCACCGTGGCCGCGCCCGCATGCGTCGCTCGCTCGTGCTGGCGGACGAGGCGGAAACCGCGTGAGCGAGGCGCTCGCCCTGCCGCTCGATCGGGCCGGCATCGAGGCGATCATCCCCCACCGGGAACCGTTTCTGCTGGTCGACGAGATCGTCGAGCTGGTTGCCGGCGAGCGTGCCGTCGGCCGCTACCACGTCGATCCCGACGCCTGGTACCTGCGCGGCCACTTTCCCGGCCGCCCGATCATGCCCGGCGTGCTCCAGGTCGAGGCGCTGGCTCAGGTGGGTGCCGTGTGCGGCCTCGCGTCCCCCGCGTTCGCCGGCCGGCTGGCGCTGTTCGCTGGCATTGACGACGTCCGGTTCAAGCGGATGGTGGTGCCCGGCGACACGCTCACGCTGGAATGCCAGATCACCCGCCTGCGCGGGCCGATCGGCAAGGCCGACGCCACAGCGTCCGTTGAGGGTGAGCTGGCCTGCCGCGCGGCCCTGACCTTCGCGCTGACCGAGCTCGGCCCGTGATCGCGGCCTGTCGCGAGGGCGTCTCCCTGCTCGGCATCGGCTCGCACGTGCCGGACCGGGTGATGACCAACGACGAGATCGCGGCCATGGTCGAGACGAGCGACGAGTGGATCGCCCAGCGCACCGGCATCCGCGAGCGGCGGATCGCGGCGCCGCATGAGTCGTCCGCATCGCTGGGAGCCGAGGCGGCGCGGCGTGCGATCGAGAGCGCCGGCATCGACGCCGGCCAGCTCGACCTGATCGTGGCCGCCACCGCCAGCCCCGACTACTACTTCCCGGCCACAGCGTCGCTGATCGGGGAGCGGATCGGCGCCGACAACGTCGCCGGCTACGACCTCTCTGCCGCCTGCACCGGGTTCATCTACGCGCTCGCACAGGGCTACTCGCAGATCGCCTCCGGCCTGGCCGAGACGGTGCTGGTGGTCGGCACCGAGGTGTTCTCGCGGCTGCTCGACTGGAGCGACCGCTCGACCTGCATCCTGTTTGGCGACGGCGCCGGTGCCGTGGTGCTGCGGCGCG
>JAWVDZ010000187.1:0-2602 GCA_033856955.1 Gaiellales bacterium | reverse complement strand
GATCGAGGTCTCTGTGCAGGGCTCACCCGGACGCGGCATCGAGGCGCGGGTGGCGGACGATGGAAGCGGCGTGATGCGATCGCCGGACGATGGACTGCCACATCACGGCGTGGCCTCGATGCAGGAGCGGGCGGCGATCCTGAACGGAAAGCTCGACATCGACGCCGTCCCCGGCCGGGGCACGACGGTACGGGTGCTGGTGGGCGCCGGAAAACTCCAGGAGGTCGAAGGTGGGTAAGAGCCCGATGTTCGAACGAGATCTTGCGCGGTTGATCGGCGCGTGCGAGGCGGGGCTCGACCTGCCGGGAGTCCTGACGGCGGCGGGCGAGGCGGTGCGCGATGCCCTCTCCGCGACCTCCGCGGCGGCCTACGCGCTGAGCGAGGACGGCGCGGAGCTGGCGCTGGTCTGGGGAGAGGGGCCCAAGACGCTGGCAGCGCCGGGCCTCGAGCCGGTGCTGGTGGACGGCCGGGCGCTGCTGCCGCTGGTCAGCGCACGCCGCAGCCTGGGCTGCATCGTGGCGGAGGGCGTCGGCGACCAGGCCGGGCTGACGCGCGCCCGCATCGCTGCCGGGATCGCCGCGCAGGCCGTCGAGGCGTCACGGCTGTGGGAGAGCGCAGGCGCGGGCTCGGGCACGCACGATCTGCTCACCGGCCTGCCCAACCACCGCGGGTTCCAGAGCGTGCTCGGGCGGGAGCTGGCCCGGGCCAAGCGCACCGGCCAGAGCCTCGCCGTCTCCGTCGTCGACCTGGACGGCCTGGCCGGATACAACGAGCGCCACGGCGCCGCCGAGGGCGACCGCGTGCTGCGGCTGGCGGCCGAGTGCCTGGCCCGCGGCGTCCGCAGCTACGACTGCGTCTGCCGCCTGGACGAGGACGAGTTCGCGCTTGTCCTGCCCGGGATGAACGCCGAGTCGGCGGCCACGCTGGTCGGCCGCCTCTCCGACACGTTCGGCTCGTGGTCGGCGGGCGACCGGATGATGACCGTCTCGGGCGGCGTGGCGGCCTTCCCGGAGCACGGTGCCACTCAGGACGAGCTGGTGCGGCTGGCAAGCGGCGCGCTGCGCCAGGCGCGAGAGGAGGGCGGCGCCCGGATCATGGCCTGGTCGGGCTCGTCGGCGGATCCGCAGACTGAGCGGCGCGACGTCGAGCGCGCGATGCGCGCGGTCGAGTCGACCCGCGGGCACTCGGCGGCGTCGCGCGCCGTCAGCGACTACGCCGGCCACATCGCCGGCGTGCTCGGGCTCGATCCAGACCGGGTCGACCGGGTTCGCCTGGCGGCCTTCCTGTACGACACCACCGTTCCCGGCGGCGACGCCGAGGAGCGTGCCCGGATCGCCGCCCGTGTGACCGCAAACGCGCTCGACGACGAGGCTGCGGGGTGGCTTCTGGCGCGCCCCCAGCCGATCGCGGAGGCGCCCCTGGAGACGCGGGTGATGGCGGTGGCCGACGCGTTCGTGGCCGCGGGCGGCCAGGGTTCGGACACAGACGCCGGGCGGGCGCTTGCGGAGCTGTGGCCACGCGCCGGCAGCGACCTCGACGAGTCCTGCCTGCGTGCGCTGGAACGGCTGCTGGCGGCTTAGCCCTTCTTCTTGCGCTGCGACTTCAGGCGGGCCGCGATCGCGGCCTCGGGCCTCGGTGTGGGCGTGTGGCCGCCGTACTCCACCGGCTCGGTGGGCGCGACCGGGGCCTTGGTCGGCGCGTGGCGGCGGCGGAACAGCAGCACGAAGGCGATCAGCCCGACCACGAACAGCACCGCGGACACCCAGAAGTTGATCCGCTGGCCGAGCACGATGTCTGCGGTGTCGATCTTGAGCGTCTCCAGCGGCATCCGATAGAGGTCGTACAGCGCGACGTAGAGCGCGAACACCGTCCCGTACGGCACGCGGTTCCAGTAGCGGCGCGAGAAGCGGATCAGGATCACGAACACGATCAGGTTCAGGATCGACTCGTACAGGAACGTCGGCTGGAACGTCTCGTTGTTCTGGTAGGGCGCGACACGGTGCTGGGGGTCGATCTCCAGGCCCCACGACCTATCGGTCGGCTTGCCGTACAGCTCCTGGTTGAAGTAGTTGCCCCACCGCCCCAGCGCCTGCGCCAGCACGAGCCCGGGCGCGATGCAGTCGGCCACCTGCCAGAACGGCAGCTTGACCCGCCGGCAGCCGATCCAGACGCCCAGCATGCCGCCCAGCACCGCACCGAAGATCGAGAGCCCGCCGTTCCAGATCTCCGGGATCTGGATCAGATCGTGGCGGAAGGCGTCCCAGTCGGTGGCGACGTGATAGAGGCGCGCGCCGGCCAGGCCGAACGGCACTCCCCAAACGGCGATCGAGTAGGCCAGCTCCGGGTCGATGCCGCGGCGGCGAAACTGGCGACGCGCGATCCAGCCGGCGATCAGGACGCCGATCGCCAGCAAGAGGCCGTACCAGCGGGCGTGGATCGGCCCGGAGTTGATCAGGAACGGGTCGCCCGGGCTGGGAATCGAGAGCACGGTCACGGGCGCAAAGCGTACATGCACGGTCGGTGGGAGGCGCCATCGTTACGTGCACGTGTAGACAAAACGACAAAAGTCGACTACCACGTGAGAAGGAACTGCAAGAGCTCC
>JAWVDZ010000186.1:0-7243 GCA_033856955.1 Gaiellales bacterium | reverse complement strand
CACGGCTCGGCGCCGGTCGCGACCCTTCGCCGCACAGGGCGCTGGTCGCCGGTGTCACGCTGGGCGACACCAGCGGCATGACGCTCGCCGACCGCGAGTCGTTTCGGGCCAGCGGCCTGTACCACCTGGTCGCGGTCTCAGGCCAGAACGTGGCGCTGGTGGTGATCTTCGCGCTGGCATGCCTGGCGGTGATGGGCGTGGTCGGCGCGCCTGCGCGGGTGGCCGCGATCGCCCTCACGCTGATCTACGTGTTGGTCACCGGCGCGGGGCCGTCGATCGTCCGTGCCGGAGTGGCAGGCGGGCTCGTCTCGATCGCCTGGCTGGCGTCGCGGCCGGTGGCGCGCTGGCACCTGGTGGCGTGCGGCGCCGTCGTCGTGCTGGCGCTGAACCCGCTCGACCTGTTCAACCCCGGGTTTCAGCTCAGCTTCGCCGCCGTCTGTGCGATCTTCCTGGTGGCGCCCCGGCTGACCGGGCTGCTGGGCCAGGCGGCGGCGGTGTCGGTGGCGTGCACGCTGGTGACGACGCCGATCGCTTGGTGGCACTTCGGCCGCCTGGCACCGCTCTCGGTGCCGGCCAACCTCCTCGCGTTGCCTGCGGTGGCGCCACTGCTGGTCAGCGGGCTGACGGCGATCGTGCTGGGCTCGGTGTGGCCGCCGCTGGCCGGTCCGCCGCTGTGGCTCGCCGACCTGCTGGCCGGCTACCTGCTGTGGGTCTCGGCGCTGTGTTCATGACCTGGAATATGCTGGCCGCGTTCGCGCGATGAGGCTCGCGCCCAACCGCCCCCTCGGGGGCTGATGGCCTCTACCGATCGTCAAACCGGACGCTACGTAGGAGGTCGTCGTGGACGCAGTTCAGTTGGCAGCAGTTCTCTCCGCCGTCGTGCTCTTGGCGAGCGTGCTCTCGGTCGAGCTCGGTGTCACGGTTGCGCTGCTGGAACTGACCCTAGGGGTCGCGGCGGGAAACATCTTCAATCTCGGCTCCGCGGACTGGCTCAATTTCATCGCCGGCTTCGCGTCGATCGTGCTCACGTTCCTGGCGGGGATGGAGGTCGATCCCGACTACATGCGGCGCCGGCTCACCGCCTCGGTCGGCATCGGCGTCGTCTCCTTCATCGGCCCGTTCGTCGCCGCTTCGGCGACGGCATATCTGCTGCTCGGCTGGACGGGACGCGCCTCGCTGATCACGGGCACGGCCCTCTCGACCACCTCGCTCGCCGTTGTGTATGCCGTACTCGTGGAGCGCGGCCTGACCAGTACCAGTGTCGGCAAGCTGCTGATGAGCGCCACGTTCGTCACCGACCTCTGCACCGCGCTTGCGCTGTCGGCGATCTTCATCAAGCCGAACGCCTGGTTCCCGGCCTTCCTGGTCATCTCGCTCGGCTTCATCCTGTTCCTGCCTCGCATCGCGCCGTGGTTCTTCGGACGCTACGGCGACCGGGTGATCGAACCCGAGATCAAGCTCGTATTCGCCGTCCTGCTCGTTCTGATGGTGCTGGCCGACGCGTCGAACGGCCACGCCGTGCTGCCGGCATTTGTGCTGGGACTGGTGATGAGCAAGCACTACGCCGAGCACCGCGAGGAGCAGAGGCGGCTGCGAGTTGTGGCATTCGCGTTCCTGACGCCGTTCTTCTTCATCAAGGGCGGGCTCAACGTCAGCTTGGGCGCGGTCTTCTCCAATCTGGGGCTGCTGGCCGCCCTGCTGGCGGCCAAGATGCTCCCCAAGATCGGATTCATCTACCCGCTGGCCCATCGCGCCGACCGTGACCACGGAACGTTCGTCACACTGCTGATGAGCACCGGCCTCACGTTCGGCACGATCTCCTCGCTCTACGGCCTGAACGCGGGCATCATCGACAAGACGCAGTTCTCGCTGCTCGTCACCGTTGTGGTGCTGTCGGCGGTCGTGCCCACGGCGATCGCAGAGCGGTGGTACCTCCCGGACGCCGAGCGCGAGCAACGCATCGCCCGCCGACTGGCCGGTGCGCAGTCCGAGGAGTACGTCTAGACCAACTGGACGGGCAGCGGCCGCTGATCCGGCCCGACGTACCGCGAGTCGGGCCGGATCAAGCGCCCCTTCTCGGCCTGCTCGAGCGCGTGAGCGCACCAGCCCGCGGTGCGGGCGACGGCGAATGCGGGCGTGTACAGGTCGGTCAGCAGGCCGACTCCGTCCAGCACGATCGAGGCGTAGTACTCGACGTTGGTCTTCAGCGGCCGGTCGGGCTTGTGCTCGGCCAGCAGCCGGAGCGCGACATCCTCGACCTCGATCGCCAGCTTCAGCCAGTCGGCGTCAGCCGCCAGCCGCTCGGCCACCTGCCGCAGGGCGGCGGCGCGCGGATCCATCGTCTTGTAGACGCGGTGGCCGAATCCCATCAGCCGCTCGCCGCGGGCGAGCGCTTCGCGGATCCAGGCCTCGGCGTGATCGACGTCGCCGATCTGGGTCAGCTGGTCGCGCACCTCCGACGGTGCGCCGCCGTGCAGCCGTCCCTTGAGGGCTCCCACGGCGCCGCAGACGGCGCTCGCCAGGTCGCTCTGCGTGCTCGTGATCACGCGGGCGGTGAACGTGGAGGCGTTCAGACCATGCTCCGCGCAGGCCGTGAAGTAGGCGTCCAGCGCCCGCGCCTTGGCCGTGTCCGGCTGCTCGCCCGAGATCGCGTACAACAGCCGGCCGGCGACGCCAAGGTGGGCTCCGCCGGCCGCGGGCACGGGCTCGCGGCCGTCTCGCTGGCGGGCAAACGCGCCCACCACGTTCGGCGCCAGCGCAATCAGCTCCCGCGCCTGGTCGGCCGTGGGCGGCCAGTCCATCCGCCGCTCGGCGCCGAACGCCGAGAACCCGGTGCGAAGCGCGTCCAGCGGAGCGCACGAGGTGGGCAGCCCGCGCAGGGCGGCCAATACGGGCGGAGTCAGCTCGGCGACCGGCAGCACCTCGTCGCCGGCCGGCCATTCGCCGTCCAGCAGCAGTCCCACCACGCGGTCATAGCTGCCGTGTGCGGCGAGGTCGCCGATCTCATAGCCGCGGTACAGCAGCCGACCGGCCTGGCCGTCGACCAAACTGATGGTCGTCTCGGCGGCGAGCACACCTTCCAGTCCGCTGTTGACCTCCATCTGCACGGGGCCGATTGTATCGGCGACCCCGGAACCGGGTGCCGGGCGGCTCCGGCGTGCGACAATGGACGGGTGAAGCTCTCCGCCAAGGCTGACTACGCAGTTCGCGCCGTGCTCGTGCTGGCCTCTCACGATGACCCGCACCCGCTCAAGGGCGAGCTGATCGCCGCCGCCCAGAACCTGCCGCTGAAGTTCGTCGAGAACATCCTCGGCGAGCTGAAGCACGCCGGTTTGGTGGTATCCCAGCGCGGCCCCGAGGGCGGCTACCGGCTGGCGGTGCCCGCGGATCAGATCACGGTGGCAGAGGTGATCCGGGTGGTGGACGGGCCGCTGGCCGCCGTCGCCGGCGTCCGGCCGGAAACCATCAAGTACCCGCCCGGCGCGGAGGCGCTGCCCGAGGTATGGCTGGAGGCCCGCGCCCAGCTCCGCGCGGTGCTCGAGAACATCAGCTTCGCCGACCTCGTCCAGCGCTCCAAGGCGCGGGCCGGTCAGCTTGAGATCTCGGCTGCGGGGGAGAGCGCTGGCGCATAAGCCGGCGTATCTGATCGCGGGCAGCGACTGGCCCAAGATCGATGCCGCGGCCGTCCGCCTGCGCGGCCAGTTCGACGAGGAGTCGGTCGAGCAGATCACCGTCGGCGACGAGCCGGAGGTGGACGTCGTCTCGGCATGCAACGCGATCGGGCTGTTCGGCGGCGAGCGGCTGGTGCTGGTGCGCGGCGTGGAGTCGCTCGACGCCGAGCGCACGGCCGAGATCATCGCCTACCTCGCCGACCCCGCACCCGGTACCTGCCTCGCACTGTTCGGGGGCGGTGTGAAGGAGGACGGGCCGCTGGCGCGCGCGGTGGATGCGGTGGGCGACGTTCGCCTCTTCGACGCGCCGGACGACGACCACGCCGCCCAGTGGGTCGTGAAACGCTTCGCCGAGCAGCAGGTGACCTGCCCGGTAGCGATCGCGAAGCGGATCGTGCGCCGTGCCGGCCTCGAGATCGGCGACCTGGCGCTGGAGGTCGAGAAGCTGGTGGTGTACGGCCGCGGCGAGCCGCCCAGCGAACAGGACGTCGACCTGCTGGTGGCCGAGAACCTCGACGTCAAGCCGTGGAACATGACCGACGCCTGGGGCAGACGCGACGCATCCGGCGTGATCGCCTACGCCACCGCCGACATCGAGAAGCCCGACGACGTGATCCGCGTCTCCGCCATCTTTGCGAACCACGTTCGCCGTGTTCGCCAGGCGCTGCTGGTGCTGGAGGGCGGAGGTACGGACAAGGACGTGCAGAAGCAGCTGGGGTTGCGCTCGCCCTACCAGGCGAAGGGGCTGTGCCGCCAGGCACGCGCCTTCAGCGAGGCCGAGCTGGCCTCGGCGGTCGTGCGGCTGGCGCGTCTCGACCACGCGGTCAAGGGCGGCAGCCGGCTCGACCCGCGGCTGGAGCTCGAGCTGGCACTGGTCGAGATCAGCGCCGAATGAGCGGGCAGACGGCCGCCGCGGCCGCCGCCGCCGCGGTCAGCCTCGCCTGCACGGCAGTGGTCGGCGGACGCGTGTGGAAATCCCGCCGTCGGCCGGGCGCGGCGCGCGCCGCGCTGGGGGCGGGGTCGTTCGGCTTCGGGCTGTTCACGATCGCCACGGCCTCGCTCTGGTACGGCGCCTGGCAGGGGTGGGGCGACCGCGTGTTCCGGCTCTACTACCTGACCGGCGGCATCCTGGTGGTGGCGGTGCTGGCGCTGGGAGAGCTGCTGCTGGTGGCGCCCGGCCGCCGCGTCACCCGGCTGGCGGTCGCGACCATGCTGTGGGTTGCGTTCGCATCCACCGCGGCGGTTCTGGCCGCCGACGTGGACACCGCCGAGCTGGCCCGTGCGGGCGCCACACCGCCCAACGGCGCGATGGGCGGCCCGTGGACGACGATCCTCGCCGCGGCGCTCAACACCGCCGCCACGGTCGTGCTGCTGGCGGGCTCGATCGCCTCGTCGCGGCGCCGCCACGACCCTCGTCCGCTGCTGGTCGCCGTCGGCGTGGCCGTGATCGCACTGGCATCGACCGCCACGCGGCTCGACAGCTACGCGCTGTTCGCGCTCGGGCAGGCGCTCGGCATCGCGCTGATCCTGGCCGGGCTGGTGTGGCGGCGCCCGACGGCGGAGGGAAGCTCTACGCTTCGGTCTTGATGCCCGCGACCATGCGGGCGGCCTGCGACTTCTTGCGGGCGGCGGCGTTCTTGTGGATCGCGTTGCGGGAGGCCGCCCGATCCAGCAGCACGGTCAGCCGGCGGTGGACGTCGCCGATCGAGGATTCCTCGCCGGAGCCGACCGCCTCGTCGAGACGCCGAAACAGCGTCTTGATCTGGGTGCGGTAGCGCAGGTTCTGGAGGCGCTGCCGCGCCGCCAACCTGACCCGCTTCTCCTGCTGCTTTGAATTCGCCATAGAAAAGCCCCTCCTCGGGGCCGACAGATGATAGCACTGGATGATTGATCCCATATCCAACGCGGCGCACGATCGCGCCCAGGACACGCTGAAATCTTCGACCTGCATCCACCTTGAATATGGGATCAACCATCTAATCTAAACTCTCGCGCTTATGGCAGACACCCGCCGCCTGGCCACGTCCACGGCCGCCTTCGGCGCCGCGACCGCCATCTCTCGCGTCGCGGGACTGGTGCGAGAGATCGTCGCCGCCACGCTGATCGGCTCCGGACCCGTCTACTCGGCGTTCACGGTCGCTTTCAACCTGCCGAACCTGATCCGCGCCGTGGTGGCCGACAACGCCATCAGCGCGGCCTTCGTGCCCGTCTTCCTGGGCCTGCGCGAGCAGGGCGAGGAGGAGGAGGCGTGGCGGGTCGCGGGGATGGTGCTATGGACGACGGCGGTGGTGCTGGGCGCCGTCTCGGCGCTGCTGATGCTGCTGGCGCCGCTGTTCGTGCCGCTGCTGATGATAGGCAGCGACAACGTCTCATCCGACCTGGTCGTGACGCTCACCCGCTGGCTGTTTCCCATCGTCGTTCTGATGGGCCTGACCGGCGTCGTCACCGGCATCCTCAACTCGCAGCGGATCTTCGGCGTGCCGGCCTTTGCGCCGGTCGCATGGAACCTCGTGATCGTCGCCGCGATGCTCGCCTTCGCGCGCAGCGGCTCGCTCGAGCATCGCGCAACGGTGTACGCGGTCGGCATCCTGGTGGCGACCGTCGTCCAGTTCCTGATCCCGCTGCCGCTGCTGCGCGGAAGCGGTGTGGGGCTGGCGTTCCGGCTCGGCTTCGGCAACCCGCACGTGCGCCGGATCCTGACGCTGATGGTGCCGGTCTCGCTCGGCCTGGGGCTGATCAACGTCAACCTCACGCTGGACACGCTGATCGCGACCTACCACAGCGGCTCCGCCGCCGCCGATCTCGGCTTCGCGTTCCGCCTGTTCATGCTGCCGCAGGGGCTGTTCTCGGTGGCGGTCTCGACGGTGCTGTTCCCGGAACTGGCACGGGCGGCGGCCGGGCGTGACATGGCCGACGTCTCGCGCATCGTCGCCCGCGGTTCGCGCGCGATCGTGTTCCTGCTGCTGCCCGCGGCCGTGATCTCGATGGCGCTGGCCGAACCGGTGGTGCGCCTGCTGTACCAGCACGGCAACTTCGACTCCGCGGACACGGTGCGCGTCTCGGCGACGTTGGTGACGTTCTCGCTGGGCCTGATCGGAAACGGCATCTCGCTGCTTCTGACACGCGCCTTCTTCAGCCTCCAGGAGCCGCGGATTCCCACCCAGGTGGCGCTGATCAACCTGTTCCTGAACCTGGTGCTCGACATCGCGCTGCTGCAGTTCGGGGCCGCCGGAATCGCGCTGGCGACCGCGTTCGTGACCAGCTTCAACGCGATCGCGCTGGCGGTGCTGCTGCGGCGGCGCGTTGGGCCGCTGCACGGCGGAGAGGTGATGCGAGGCGCCCTGCTGACGATCGTGGCGACCGCCTACTGCGGGGTGGCGGCGTTCGGCGTCTGGTATCCGCTCGACCGGCTGCTGGGACGCTCGCTGGGCGCCCAGCTGGTCACCCTGGGTCTCGGCCTCGCGGCCGGCGGGGCTGCCTACCTCTCGGCCGCCCGCTACCTGCGGTTGCCCGAGGCGGCCCTGATCGGCCGGCTGCTGCGGCGCGGCCAGATGAGCTAACGCTCGCGCGGA
>JAWVDZ010000185.1:0-2988 GCA_033856955.1 Gaiellales bacterium | reverse complement strand
GTGAAGTGCGCGCTCTCACGCGGTCGCACCCAGGTCGTCTTCGGGGCGGGCAACGCGGACGCCGACCTGATGTTCGTGGGCGAGGCGCCGGGCTTCCACGAGGACCGCCAGGGCGTGCCGTTCGTCGGCCAGGCGGGCGGCCTGCTGGAGGGGCTGCTCGCGGACATCGGCCTGACCCGCGAGCGCGTCTACATCGCCAACGTGCTCAAGTGCCGGCCGCCGGGAAACCGTGATCCGCAGCCTGACGAGATCGAGGCCTGTCAGGGCTACCTGCTGAAGCAGGTCGAGCTGATCCGGCCGAGCGTCGTATGCACGCTCGGCAACTTCGCCACCAAGCTCCTGTCCGGAAGCCCGCTCGGCATCACCCGCGTCCACGGCCGCCCCCAGACCTGCCGGCTGGGCGACGTCGAGGTGCAGCTGTTCCCGATCTTCCACCCCGCCGCTGCCCTCTACACGCCATCGATGCTCGAGACGCTGCGGGCCGATTTCATGCGCATTCCCGAGCTGCTCGCGGTCGGCGGGACGGACGACCGCGCGCCCACCGCCCCGCAACTGGTGGCAGCCCATGCCGGCGCACAGCCAGAGCCCGAACCGGCGCAGCTGGGACTGTTCTGATCTCGCCCGCACCGAGGCCCTGGCCGGCGCGCTCGGCCGGCGGCTCGGGATCGGCGACGTTGTCTGGCTGCGCGGCGAGCTGGGGTCGGGCAAGACGGCGTTCGTGCAGGCCGCGTGCGCCGCGCTTGGCGTCGAGCAGGCAGTCACCAGCCCCACCTACACGGTCGGCAACCGCTACCTCTCGCCGCGCGGCGCGATCGCCCACATCGACCTCTACCGATCGGCGGGGCTGACGCTCGACGAGTGGGCCGATCTGGAGCCCTACTTTGACGATGCGATCGTGTTCGTCGAGTGGCCCGACGCCGGGGCCGGTCTGCTGCCGGAGCCGTGGGTGATCGTCGAGATCGAATTTCGATCCGGCGATGCTAGGCTGATCACGCTTTCCTGCGACGATCACACCCTGCTGGACGCGCTTGCTGACGCTCTCGCTTGATACGGCCACCGATGTGGCGACGGCCTGCCTTACCGAGGATGGCGCGGTGCTGGCCGAGTCGATGTCGCGCGGCCGCTCGACGGCCGCCCAGCGGCTGCTGGCGGACGTGCACGGCCTGTTCGGCTCCGCCCGGCGCGAGCCGTCGGAGCTGGACGCGATCGTTGCCGGCACCGGCCCCGGAACCTTCACCGGACTTCGCATCGGCCTGGCCTCGGCACGCGCGCTCGGGTTCGCGCTGGCAGTCCCCGTGTACGGTGTCGGCACGCTCGATGCGCTGTTGGCCGGCGACGGGGTGGACGTGGCCTGCATCGATGCCCGCCGTGGCGAGGTGTTCTGCCGCGGATCCGGCATCGAGACCTGCGCGCTGACGCCGGAGGCGCTGGCGGCGCGGCTGCCGGAGGGCGCGTTGGTGACGGGCGACGGCGCGATCCGCTACCGCGACCGGCTGCCCGGCGCCCGGGTGCCCAACGATGTATCACCGCTGCACGTCCCCTGGGCGCGGCACCATGCCACGTTGCGCGAGCTGTGGGGTGCGGCGGACCCGCAGTACGTCCGTGCACCCGACGCCGACCGTGTGCTGACTGCGAGGGCTGCCTCATGATGACGGCCGTCAACGTGCGGTCGCTGCGCCCGTCCGATCTGGACGCGGTCGAGCGGATCGAGCGCGGCTCCTACCCGACGCCCTGGTCGCGGTCGATGTTCGCGGGCGAGCTGGCGAAGCCGAGCAGCGTCTGCCTTGGCGCGTTCCAGGGCGCCGACATGCTCGGCTACCTGATCGTCGCCCGCTACGTGGATGCCTGGCACGTCATGAACGTCGCGGTGGACGAGGACTTCCGCGGTCGCGGCATCGCCCACGGCATGCTCGAGCGTCTGTTCGAGCTGACCGTGGGAGACGTCGAGCGCGGCTACACGCTCGAGGTGCGCGTCTCGAACGAGACCGCGATCGACCTCTACAAGCGGCTGGGCTTCGTCGAGACCGGCGTCCGCCGCGGCTACTACACCGACAACCGCGAGGACGCACTGATCATGTGGCGCGATCCGTCGTCGGACGCATGATCCTGGCGCTCGAGAGCTCGTGCGACGAGACGGCCGCAGCGGTGGCCGACGGCGGCCGGCTGCTCTCGAGCGTGGTCGCCTCGCAGGCCGAGCTGCACGCGCCCTACGGCGGCGTCGTGCCGGAGGTCGCCTCGCGCCGCCACCTCGAGCTGTGCGTCCCTGTGGTCGAGCGGGCGCTGTCCGAGGCAGGCGTCTCGCTGGACGAGATCGATGCGATCGCGGTCACCGAGGGGCCGGGCCTGATCGGAGCGCTGCTGGTGGGGCTGGCGAGCGCGAAGGCGCTGGCGTACGCGCGCCGGCTGCCGCTGATCCCGGTCGGCCACCTGCACGGACACGTCGCCTCGATGTACCTCGAGCCCGATCCGCTCGAGCCTCCGTTCCTGCTGCTGCTGGCCTCGGGAGGCCACACCGTGCTGGCCGAGGTGGACGATCATGGGCCGGACTTCCACGTCATCGGCCGCACGCTCGACGATGCGGCCGGCGAGGCGTTCGACAAGGGCGCCCGGCTGCTCGGCCTGGGATACCCCGGCGGAGCGGCGCTGGAGCGCCTGGCGGCGAGCGGCGATCCGGACGCCCATCCGTTTCCGGTGTCGATGGTGGGCAGGCCGGGGCTCGACCTCTCGTTCAGCGGTCTCAAGACGTCGCTTCGCACCGCCGTTTCGGCGGCGCCCGACCTCGACGCGGTCAGAGCCGACCTGGCGGCCGGGTACCAGCGCGCGATCGTCGCCTCGCTGGTGGGCCGGACGATGGAGGCGGTCGCCGCCAGCGGCAGGGACACGCTGGCGGTGGTGGGCGGGGTGGCGGCGAACGGCGTGCTGCGCCACGAGCTCGACCACGCCTGCTCGCAGCGGGGGATCCGCCTGGCCGTGGCACCGCTCGCGCTG
>JAWVDZ010000184.1:0-3230 GCA_033856955.1 Gaiellales bacterium | reverse complement strand
GGATCAACGCCGCCGGGCGGCTGGGACACCCGGGAGTCGCGCTCGAGCTGCTGCTGACGCAGGATGAGGAACGGGCCCGCGAACTGGCCCAGAAGCTCGAGTCGCTGAACCGCCGCCGGCAGGCCGTGGAAGAGGAGATCCTCGCGCTGGCGGTCGAACAGGTCGAAGGCCGCGATCAGGCATGGCGCGCGCGGTGCGCCTACGTGCTGGCGTCGCCCGACTGGCACGAGGGCGTGATCGGCATCGTCGCGTCGCGGCTGGTGGAACGGTACGGACGCCCGGTGGTGCTGATCGCGATCGGCGACGAGGCCGCGAAGGGCTCTGGGCGCAGCATCCCCGGATACGACCTGCACGCCGGGCTGGGCGCCTGCGCCGAGCTGCTGGAGAAGTTCGGTGGGCACCGAGCGGCTGCCGGCCTCTCGATCGATCCGGGCCGAATCGAAGCCTTCGCCGAGATGCTGGCCGGCCATGCCGCGGCGGCGCTGGACGAGGGCGACCTGCGCCGGCGGGTGCGCGTGGACGCCGTGGTCGCACCGTCCGAGCTGTCGCTCGAGCTGGCCGACGAGCTGGCGCGGCTCGAGCCGTTCGGCCTTGGCAACCCCGCCGTCACCCTGCTCGCACCCGGAGTCTCGCTGGGCGGGGTCGAGACGATGAGCGACGGAAAGCACCTCCGCATGGCGGTCGAGCTGGGGGGCTTCCGCTGCCGCGCGGTGGGCTTCCGCATGGGACCGGCGGCCTCGGCACTGCGGGAGCCGGGGCGCCACGACGTCGCCTTCCGGCTCCAGCGCAACGAGTGGAACGGCACCGTGACGCCGCAGATGGTCGTGCGCGAGGTGGCCCGGATCGAGCCGCGTCCGTTCGCCGCCGAGCCGCACCCACAGGGTGCGGAGATCCCCGGCGAGCTGATCGACGCCCGCGGCCGCGGCGTCCAGATCGCCACCGTCGCGCGGCTGGTGGCGGCGGGCGAGGACGTGCTGATCGTGGTCGCCGACCGCGAGCGGCGCCGCACGATGCTGTCGAGCGTGCTGCACTCCGACCGCTTCGGCGGCGGAGGCATCGCCCTGTGCGAGTGGAGCGACCTGCCGGCGGCGGCTGCCGGGTTCGGCGAGCTGGTGATCCTCGACCCGCCGACCGACGCGTCACAGGTCGCCGCGGTCGATTCGCTGGCGGCGGAGGCGCGGGTGCATCTGGTGTGGGGCGCGGCCGAGATCGCGTTCGCGCGGTCGGTGGTCGAGAGCCACGAGCCGCTGCGACCGGCGCTCGCGGCCGTGTGGCGGGCGGCACGCGACGGAGTCACGCCCCTGCTGCCGCCGGAGACGATCGCGCTCTGCCTACGGGTGCTCGACGAGTTGGGGCTCGACCCAACGGTGGCGCCGGCCGGCAAGGTCGATCTCCAGCAATCGGAGACCTTCCGAACCGCGCGCGAGCGGTGCACCGCCACGCTTGCCTTCCTCGACGAGCTCGAAGCGGCCCAGATGCCGGCCGTCGCCGTCGCCGTATAGCCAAAGCCCATGGTTGCCGTGTGAGGCGTTCACTACACTGTGTATGTGAAGACCGTACCCCGCAATGCCGAGGCCGAGCGCCACGATCACCTGCTTCAGGAGCTCCTGGGGCAGGTCTCGTCGTACAACCCGAACGCCGATGCCGACCTGATAAAGCGCTCCTTCGACTACGCCTGCGAGCATCACCGCGGCCAGCTGCGAAAGAGCGGGGAGGAGTTCATCCACCACCCCTGGAGCGTGGCGCAGATCTGCGCCGGCATGAAGCTCGACTCCTCGACCATCGCCGCGGCCCTGATGCACGACGTGGTCGAGGACACCGACGCCGACCTCGAGCACGTGCGCGAGCTGTTCGGCGACGAGGTGGCGCTGCTGGTCGAGGGCGTCACCAAACTGTCCAAGATCAACTTCGCCAGCCGCGAGCAGGCCCAGGCCGAGAACTATCGCAAGATGATCATGGCGATGGCACAGGACGTGCGCGTCGTGTTGATCAAGTTCGCCGACCGCCTCCACAACATGCGCACGATCGACGCGCTGCCCAAGGAGAAGCAGAAGCAGAAGGCCAAGGAGACGCAGGAGATCTATGCACCGCTGGCCCACCGGCTGGGCGTGCATACGATCAAGTGGGAGCTCGAGGACCGCGCCCTGCAGACGCTGCACCCGCGCCGCTACGCCGAGATCGAGTCGATGGTCAACCAGCGCCGTGGCGACCGTGAGCGCTACGTGGAAGAGGCGGCCACGATCCTCTCGCGCGAGCTGGACGATACCGGCGTCGAGGCCGAGATCTCGGGCCGCGCCAAGCACTACTACTCGATCTACTCCAAGATGGCGCAGGGCGGCAAGGAGTTCAACGAGATCTACGACCTGACCGCGATGCGGGTGCTGGTCGACTCGGTCAAGGACTGCTACGGCGCGATCGGCATCATCCACTCGCTGTGGAAGCCGATGCCGGGCCGGTTCAAGGACTACGTCGCGATGCCCAAGTCGAACCTCTACCAGTCGCTGCACACGACGGTGATCGGGCCGCAGGGCAAGCCGCTCGAGATCCAGGTGCGGACGTTCGAGATGCACCAGACGGCCGAGTACGGCATCGCCGCCCACTGGCTCTACAAGGACAAGGGCGCGCGCGGCAAGGACGCCGGCGCGATCCCGTGGCTGTCGCAGCTGATGGACTGGCAGAACGACGCCCGCGATCCCAAGGAGTTCATGGAGACGCTGCGCGTCGACCTGTTCTCGGACGAGGTCTACGTGTTCACGCCCAAGGGCGAGGTGAAGAGCCTTCCGGCCGGCGCGACGCCGCTCGACTTCGCCTACGCCGTCCACACCGACGTCGGCCATCGCTGCGTGGGGGCGAAGGTCAACGGGCGGATCGTGCCGCTGCACTACACGCTGCACTCCGGCGACTTCGTCGAGGTGCTGACATCCAAGCAGGAGCGCGGGCCATCGCGCGACTGGCTGAACCTGGTCACCACCTCGCGGGCCAAGAACAAGATCCGCCAGTGGTTCAGCCACCAGGCGCGCGAGGACCTCGAGGAGAAGGGCCGCGACTCGCTGCACCAGGCGCTGAAGTCGAACGGCCTGCCGCACCAGAAGGTCGCGGCATCTCCGCTGCTGGCCGGAATCATCCGCGACATGGGCTTCAAGAAGGCGGACGACTTCTACGTCGCGATCGGCGCGGGGAAGGTGCCGGTCGGCCAGATCGTCTCCAAGGTGCTCGGGAAGCTGAAGACG
>JAWVDZ010000183.1:0-3059 GCA_033856955.1 Gaiellales bacterium | reverse complement strand
ATGCAGAGCCAGCAAGCTTCGACCGCGGGAGGAGCGTAGGTGAGCGGCCATGCCGAGATCGGACACGGCCATGGGCCGGTGAGCACGCCGCAGCGCAGCCTCTGGTTCCGCGGCAGCTGGGTGCGGGCGCTGTGGGTCTCGTTCGCGTTCGGTCTGACCGCGGCCGGGATCGCGGCGCTGATCCGCCACCAGCTCGGGTTCGACGCCGTCTCGAGCGACTCCGCCCACGAGGTGCTGGCCACGGTCGGCCTCACGTTCTGGGCGATCGGGTTCACGGTCGGCATCGGCTGCTTCGACTACTGGTGGGGCTACCTGATCGGCAAGCCGGGCTGGGTGCAGGAGGATCACTCCGCCCACGGCGCCTACAGCTGGCGCGACTACTTCAAGGTCAACACCGACCACAAGGTGATCGGCGTCCAGTACCTGGTGACGACGTTCATCTTCTTCCTGATCGGCGGTGCGCTGGCCGAGGGCGTCCGCGCCGAGCTGGCGGCGCCGGGCACGCAGTACGTCTCGCCCGGCACGTTCAACGGCCTCTTCTCGGCCCACGCCACGCTGATGATCTTTCTGTTCGTGATCCCGTCGTTCGCCGGCCTGGCGAACTTCGTGATCCCGCTGATGCTGGGCGCCCAGGACATGGCCTTCCCGCGCCTGAACGCGCTCTCGTTCTGGTTCCTGCTCCCGGCCGGCGCGATCTTCCTGGCCTCGTTCCTGGTGACGCCGTTCGACGCCGGCTGGACGAACTACGCGCCGCTCTCCGAGCACGCCCAGCTGGGCAACACGTTCTTTACGCTCGGCGTGCAGTTCGCCGGCGCCTCGTCGATTGCGACGGCGGTCAACTTCCTGGTCACGATCGTGACCATGCGCGCGCCCGGCATGAGCTTCTGGCGGATGCCGCTGCTGGTGTGGGCGAACCTGGCGACCTCGTCGCTGGTGGTGCTGGGGACGCCGTTCATCGCCGGCTCGCAGTTCATGATCCTCTACGACCGGGTGATGCACACGCACTTCTTCGACGCCGCGGCGGGCGGAAACGTGGTGCTCTACCAGCACATCTTCTGGTTCTACTCGCACCCGGCCGTCTACATCATGATGCTGCCCGGCTTCGGCATCATCAGCGAGGTGATCTCGATCCACTCGCGGAAACCAATCTTCGGCTACCGCCTGATCGCGTTCTCGACCGTCGCCATCGGCGTGCTCGGCTTCACCGTCTGGGCGCACCACATGTTCGTCAGCGGCATGGCGAGCTGGCTGCGGATACCGATGATGGCGACCACGATGCTGATCGCGGTTCCCACCGGCATCAAGGTGTTTTCATGGGTGGCGACGCTGTGGAGGGGCGTTATCCACCTCACCACCGGGATGCTGTTCGCGCTCGGCTTCCTGTTCACGTTCGTGATCGGAGGGCTGTCGGGCATCTTCCTGGCCGTGCTGTCGGTGGACATCAACACCTCCGACACGTACTTCGTGGTCGCCCACATCCACTACGTGCTGTTCGGCGGCTCGGTGTTCACGATCTATGCCGGCATCTACCACTGGTTCCCCAAGATGACCGGCCGGATGTACGACGAGCGGCTGGGACGGCTGCACTTCTGGCTCACATTCGTGGCCTTCAACGCCACCTTCATGCCGATGCACTGGCTGGGCCTGCAGGGCATGCCGCGGCGCGTCGCCGACTACGACCCGCGGTTCGCCACGCTCAACTTCATCATCTCGATCTTCGCGTTCGTGCTGGGCGCCTCGACGCTGGTGTTCCTCTACAACGTCATCCACAGCTGGGCGCGAGGGCCGATCGCCTCCGCCAACCCGTGGCGCGCGATGACGCTGGAGTGGCAGGTCACCTCGCCGCCGCCGGTGTTCAACTTCGACGAGCCGCCGCAGGTGGTGGGTGGGCCGTACGAGTACGGCGTCCCCGGCGCCCGCCACGCGATCGTGACCGTGCATGCCCCCGAACCGGAGTTCGCGGGGCCGGCGACCGCGGTGCTCGCGACCGCGACACCGCAGCAGAGGGAGGCGATGTTGAGCGCGATGAAGCACATCCTGGTGGTCGCGAACCAGACCGTGGCCGGCGAGGGGCTGATCGACGCGCTGCGCCGCCGCGCCGGCGAGGAGCAGGTGCGGGTGACCGTGATCTGCCCCCAGAACGACCCCTCCGGCGATTGGGTGGTGGATGAGGAGCACGTGGCCGAGACGACCCGCCAGAGGCTGGAGGTGACGCTCGAGACGCTTCAGGCGGCCGGCGTGCCCGCGACCGGCGCGGTGGTCGACCGCGATCCCTACACGGCGATCATGGATCAGGTCGAGTCGAGCGACCCGCCGGCCGAGATCATCATCTCGACGCTTCCGCAGACGCGTTCGGGCTGGCTGCGCCGCGATCTGATCGAGCGCGTCCGTGAGGACACGAAGCTGCCGGTCGAGCACGTGGTGGTGGACGTCAGGACGGGCGGGGCGGCGGGCTCGTGAGCGCGATCGCCGTCACCGCCGACGGGCACGGCCACGACGCCTCTGATCACGCCGCGTCGGCCTACCACGACAGCCTGCTGCGCTCGCCCGTGTTCCTCGGCATGGTGATGTTCATCGGCTCGGAGATCATGCTGTTCGGCTCGTTCTTCACCGCCTTCTTCTTCGTGCGGTTCAGCCACGCCGAGTACCCGTACGACCCCAACCACCTGTTCGAGATCCCGAAGTCGACGACCGGCATCAACACCGCGATCCTGGTCGCGTCGTCGTTCACGATGCACTGGGCGCTGGTCTCGATCCGCCGCGGCAAGCGGTTCGGCCTGATCGCGGGGCTGGCGCTGACGCTGATCATGGGCCTGACGTTCCTCGGCCTGCAGATGCGCGAGTACCACTCGCTCGGTTTCGTGCCCTCCGATGGCGCCTTCTCAACGACCTTCTTCGCGCTCACCGGGCTGCACGGGTTGCACGTCTTCGTGGGGGCGACCCTGCTTGCGATCGGTCTGCTGAGGGCCTGCCGCGGCCACTACTCGCCTGACGAGCATCTCGGCCTCGAGGTGACCGGCCTGTACTGGCACTTCGTGGACGTGGTGTGGATATTCCTG
>JAWVDZ010000182.1:0-3892 GCA_033856955.1 Gaiellales bacterium | reverse complement strand
TTCGGGTGGGGGTCAGACCCCATCCGGGGTCAGACCCCGGACCAATCAAGCCTCGGCGGCGGGCTGACCGGCTCTCGCCGCGCGCAGCTCCTCGTCTATCTCCTGCTCGCGCCGCGCGGCGGCATCGCGCCCCTCGTCGGCGGCCTCGCGCAGATCGTCGCCGATCGTGCGCAGGTCGGCCATCAGCCGTGACGGCATGTCGGCCAGCACCTCGCTGAACGGCCGGCCCTCGGTCTCGGCGATCCGCCGCGCCCGCTCGTAGACGAGCGCCGCGGCGCCGGCGACGGCCAGCCCGATGCCGGTGGCCACCCGGCTCACAGCACCCCGCCGCGCTGGTCGCGTTTGCTGCGGAAGCTCTGGAACGCGTGGGAGATGCCGGCCGAGACGCCGGAGGCCGCCTTCGCCGGCTTTCCCAGCACCGACGACAGCGTCCGCACCGTGCTGTCCAGCTTGTCCGCCGCGTCGACCGCGCTGTCGGTGATGTGGCCGACCTTGCCCAGCTCGTCGTTGACATGGTCGAGGGTTGTCGACGCCTTGCCGAGCATCGGCACCACCTCGGTCATCGCCTGCTCGATCGTGACCGTGGCGCGCAGAAGCAGGCCGCCCAGCCGCACCAGCATGTAGGTGAGGCCGATCCCGGTCAGGATCAGGAAGGCGGCGAGGGCATAGCGCCAAGCGTCGGAGGCATCCACGGCGGCTATCTTACCGCGCGATCAGCCCGGCGCCGACAACGGCGTCGCCGTCGTACAGAACGGCCGCCTGACCAGGCGCGACGCCGTAGGCCGGCTCGTCGAGTTCGAGCACGAATCCGTCCGGCTCGATCCGCACGCTGGCCGCGACCGCCGCAGAGCGATAGCGGAGCTTTGCCAGCACGCGGGGCGAGTGAACGCGCATGCTGCCCGGGCTGACACGTACCTCGGTGCGGGCGAGCGCCGACCGCGGCCCCGCGACCACCCGGCCACTGGCCGGATCGGTGGAGATCACGAAAAGAGCCTCGCCGCCGCCGACGCCGATGCCACGCCGCTGGCCAGGAGTGAACCGGTGCACGCCCTGGTGGCGTCCCACCACCCGCCCATCGCCGGTCACGATCTCGCCCGAACGGCCGGCGCCGCCGTGGCGCTCCACGAACGAGCGATGGTCGCCGCCGCCGACGAAGCAGACCTCCTGGCTCTCCGCCCGGCCGGCCGCGGCCAGGCCGGCGTCGCGAGCCTGCTCGCGCGTCACCTGCTTTCGCTGCTCGCCGAGCGGGAACCAGACGCGGCGCAGGATCTCCTCCCCCACGCGCGCCAGCATGTACGACTGGTCCTTGTCGGGGTCGGCGCCGCGGGCGACCAGCACGTGGCCGTCGCGCTCGACGGTACGGGCGTAGTGGCCGGTGGCGATCCGCGGCGCCCCGATCGTGTCCGCGAAGTCGGCCAGCGCGTCGAACCTGAAGCTGCCGTTGCAGCGGACGCAGGGATTGGGCGTATCGCCGGCCGCGTGATCGCGCACGTACGGCTCGACGATCCGCATCCGGAAGCGCTCGCGCAGATCGAGCGTGACGTGCGGCACACCCGCGCCGTGGCATGCGCTGCGCGCAGCGCGCACGGACTGCGGCGAGCAGCAGGCCCGCTCGGAGTCGGGCGCCAGCGGGTCGATCCAGAGCCGCAACGTGACGCCGACCGGCTGCAGGCCGGCCTCGACCGCCTTCAGCAGCGCGACCGCACTGTCAACCCCGCCCGACATCGCCACCGCCACCCGGTCCTCGGCCGCCGGCAGCGAGCCCGCAGCGAGGGCGCGCGCGATCGCGCCGTGCAGGGCATCGGCGGCCAGCGCAACGCACTCGCGGTTGTGCTCGGCCGGCCGCAGCTCATCCTCGAGCGCCGACGCACTGATCCGGGCGGCGTCCAGCAGGTCACGTCCCTCGGCCAGCAGGCAGGCGAGCTCCGCGGCGGCCGTCGCATGCGGACAGGCGAAGGAGCGATGGCGGGCGCGCACCACCCGGCCGTCGTCGGCGACCAGCTCGATCCGCAGCTCGTCGCCGCAGCCGGTGGCACCCGCCTCGCCGTGGACGGCGCCTTCTCCCGCCGACCCGGCGTGCTGCCGGTCGAGCGCATGGCGGATCACCGCATCGCTGTACATGCCCACAGCGTAGTGGCAGGCCGTGCTCAGAGCAGCGCGCCCGCCCGCAGCCGATCCACGCAGTCGCGAAGCGCGACGCCGAAGCCGTCGACCTCCTCGGGCGTGGAGTCGACACCGATCGAGACGCGGATCACGCTGCGGGCGTCGGCCGGGGTCATGCCCTGAGCGACAAGCACGTGGCTCGGCTCGCTGTCGCCGCTGGCACAGGCGCTGCCGGCCGAGACCGCGAATCCGGAGCGGTCGAGCGCCAGCACCAGCAGGTCGGCGCGGATGCCGGGTACCTGGAGCAGTGAGTGGCCGGGCAGCCGCTCGACGCCGCTCGAGACGGCGGAAAACTCGGACAGCGCGGCCTCCATCCGGTCGCGCAGCTCGCGGCGGCGGTCGCCGCGGCGCCGCATCGCCTCCAGCGCGGCCGCGAAGCCGACGATGCCGGCCACGTTCTCGGTGCCGCTGCGATGGCCGCCCTCCTGGCCCCCGCCCCAGATCAGCGGCCTGATCCGGGACGGGTCGCGGGCGACAAGCGCGCCCACGCCCTTGGGGCCGTGCATCTTGTGCGCCGACAAGGCCAGCGACTCAGCGCCGGAGGCCTCGAAGTCGATCGGCAGCGACGCGGCCGCCTGCACCGCGTCCACGTGCAGGGGCACGCCGCGCTGGGAGGCGATGTCCGCAAGCTCCGCCACCGGCTGCACCGCCCCGGTCACGTTGTTGGCCCACATCACGGCCGCCAGCCGGTCGCCCGGCCGCACCACGTCGGCAAACGCGTCCCTGTCCACCACCCCGTGCGCGTCCACGGGCGCCCAGGCCAGATCGAAGCCCTGCCGCTCCAGCTCGCGGGCCGGGGCGAGCACGGCGGAGTGCTCGATCGTGCTCAGGACCAGCCGGCCCAGCGGCCGGCCGGTGAGGCCGAACACGGCCTGGTTGTCAGCCTCGCTGCCGCCGGAGGTGAACACCAGCTGCTGCGGGCGGCAGCCCAGCAGCTCGGCCACGGTCTCTCGCGCGCGCTCCAGTCCCTCGCGGGCCTGCCGGCCGTAGCCGTGCGGCTCGGAGGCGTTTCCGAACCGCTCGTCGAGGTAGGGCGCCATCGCCTCGCGCGCCTCGGCACACAGCGGCGAGGTCGCAGCGTGGTCGAGGTAGGCCATGCGCGCAGATTACTTGCCACAGCGGCCATCCGGACGCCGACATGCCGACGCCTGGGGCTGGCGAACGGCCACTTTCGAAGGATGCTTCGACCGTGTCGACCTGAGGCCCCGCGCTGGAAGTGTCGCACGACGTATTTCAGAGGTGCGCTTGACGATATGGCGCCGGCAGTCACAGGGTAGCGGCCGACGCGCGAGACGCAAGGGCAAGCCGAATTCCTGACACAATCCTGGCATGGGCGCACGCTCGATCACGGGCCTCATCACCGTCGGGCTGATGCTGGCGGTGCTGGCGTTGGCGGCTGGCTCAGGGTCGCACGCGCGGCGGCTGCCGGTGCTCGCCCCCTGGCGTCCCTCGCTCGCCGTTCGCTTCAGCGGTGCGATGAGGTCGTTCGACCACCCGGTCGCCAGGAGCAGCGACCACAACGGCGTCGTGATCCTGATGATGACCGGAGTCGAGCCCGCCGACCTGGCGGGCATCCGATCGGCCGCTGCACAGTCCGCCGAGCGGGTGGTGGCCTCGTGCCACTGCCACCTGCGCGGATATCAGGTGCTGGCACGCCTGCCGGGCCGCGGCGTTCAGGTGGTCGCCGCGGACGGCGCCCCGAGCTAGCTGACCGCTAGCCCGACTCGGG
>JAWVDZ010000181.1:0-5991 GCA_033856955.1 Gaiellales bacterium | reverse complement strand
GCGACGGATCGACCCGGACGTGGACGATTCTGAGAACGTGGTCGACGACGACCGATCGACCGTCTCGCCGCGCGTCGACTAGCACTATGTTGGCGCCGCCGGGGGGTGTTCCCCGGCGGCGCCACGTTGCTGGACATCTGTTGCACGCTATACTG
The DNA here is from genome assembly GCA_033856955.1 of Gaiellales bacterium. Classification (GTDB taxonomy): domain Bacteria; phylum Actinomycetota; class Thermoleophilia; order Gaiellales; family JAICJC01; genus JAICYJ01. Next base: position 5,836 of record JAWVDZ010000181.1, on the reverse strand, counting down.
ACCACTCGCGGGCCCTTCAGCCCGCCGCTGCCATCGGGGCCCAAGAGCCCGGTCTCCCCGATTGACGTCGTGACGGAGGCAGCATGGCAAGCAGCGAGTGGGCACGTGAGCTCAGGCTTCTCGATGACCCCAAGATGCAGGCATGGGTTGAGCGGGCCGCGAACCGGATGGTTGGCGAACTGCTGTCCGAGGGTCGCTTCGAGCTGTGCCCGCCGGGCGTTGAGCCGGAAGGCAAACCGGAGTTCGCCGACCGCTTGATCCGCTGTGAGCTGGCGCTGATCGCGGACGGCGCGTACCCGTTGAGAGTTGCCCTGCGCATCGCCGTACTGCGGGCGTCGCGCGACGTGCTGCAGGCATCGGCCGCGATTCGCGCGCTCCCCGAGAGCGCCGGGCAGCTGTCGAGCCCGCCGCAGGCGCCGGCAGTGGCCGGGAGGCGCCGTGTTTGAGTGGCGGGCCGGCGCCGGCGGAGAGACGCCCGTCCAGCACCCGCCCACCGTACGGTGGTGGTTCATGGCGCGGTCGCCGGTTGCGCCGGGAGCGATGAGGTGCTCGGCGCCTGTGGAGGCTGCTCGGCCGCGGATCAGGTACCGCCGGACGCTGGACTTCGTCGGTGACGATCGCGCTGCCCGCAGGATCGTCTCACCGGCCGGGCCGTTCTTCGATCACACCCCGCTTGCCAACTTCTCACACGCGAAAGGAGGCTTCATATGCTGATCACGATCCTCGTGGTGCTGGCCATCATTGCCGTCGCGCTGTTCATCCTGCGCGGGAGACGAGCCTGACGGGCTTGAGCTCTGGTGCCGCTCCCCGAAAGGGTTGATGCGCACCAACGGATCCGGGGCAACACCCCCTATCGTGCCCCGGATCCGAGTTCCTCAGCGCGGGTCACTGGGGTCACGCGCCGGCGACCGAGGCCGGTCCCGGCAGCAGCCGGTGCCCGTCCACGACGGCAGCCGCGATGTCGACCAGCTTGCGGTTTCCGCTTCGAGCGTGGGTGCGCAGCATCTCGAACGCGACCTGCTCGTCGATGCTGTGCCGCTCCATCAGGATGCCCTTCGCACGCTCGATCGTTGCTCTTCGGCCGAACGCACCCTCGAGGTTCTGAAACTCGGCGAATCGCCGAAGAACGATCTCGATCGAGTCCTGAAGTTGTTGCGGATTGGTATCGGTGATGTAGGCGAAGACACCCCGCTTGGCCGCTTCGCTGACGAACGCGTGGTCTTCGGTCTCGAGCAGCGTGATCACGGGGCACGCCGCTTGGCGCACGATCTCGCCGATCAGTTCGAGCGCATGCTCGCTGCTGTCCCCCAGTCCCACCAGGGCGACATCGGGCCGCTCCAGCCCGGTCACCGTCGCCACCTCACCGACCTCGAGCGACCGTGCCACGACCTCATGCCCGAGGCTCACGACGACCTTTGTCACGTAGTCCAGCCGGTCGCTGCGCTGATTCGCGATCAACACGCGCAGATGCTGATGCTCAGGGATGTCGTTCACGCCAAATCACCTCCCAGGTGCTGTGGATCCGGTCGAACAATTGTCGTGCGACCGGGCTCCTGGGATCACGAGAGCGAGGCAGGGCATGGGCCGCGCTGCGTGCAATTTACCGGATCTCGCCCGGCGAGGCGAGCGGCGGTCGGCGCACCGCGGGCCAAGGGTCAGACCGCCGGCGCCACTCCGCCGAGCGGCGCGTCCTCGTACGCGTTCTCGCCGTGCATCGCCTCGTCCAGGCCGCGCTCCGCTTCCTCGCCGACACGAACCGGAGTGATCAGGTCGATCACCCGCAGCATCGCGTAGGTGAAGAGGAATGCGTACAGAGAGCAGCCGACACCCGCCGCCAGCTGTTTGCCGAAGAACGATCCGCTGCCGTGGATCAGACCCACGCCGCCGGCCGGGTTGATGCTCGTGCTGGCGAACACGCCCAGCAGCAGGATGCCGACGGTGCCGCCGACGCCGTGCACACCCCACACGTCGAGCGCGTCGTCCCACTGGAGATGGTTCTTCAGCTGGACGGCGAGATAACAGACCAGGCCCGCGGCGATCCCGATCACCACCGAGGCGTAGATCGGCACGAATCCCGCCGCCGGGGTGATCGTCGCCAGCCCGGCAACGGCTCCGGTCAGGAGTCCCACGAAGTGCGGCTTGCGCGCCCGCCACCACTCGACGAACAGCCATGTCGTCGCGGCGAAGGAGGCGGCGATGTCGGTATTCAGGAACGCGGTGGCCGTGATGTCATCGACCTTCAGCTCGCTGCCGGCGTTGAAGCCGTACCAGCCGAACCACAGCAGGCCGGTGCCGAGCGCGATGAACGGGATGTTGTGCGGCGCGTCCACGAATCTTCGCCGCCCCACGTACAGCACCGACGCCAGCGCCGCCCAGCCGGCCGAGGCGTGGACAACGATGCCTCCCGCGAAGTCGCGGACGCCCCATTCGGCCAGCACGCCGCCGCCCCAGATCATGTGCACGAACGGGTAGTAGACGAACAGCTGCCAGACGACGAGGAAGACCAGATACGCCTTGAAGGTGACGCGGTTCGTGAACGCCCCGGTGATCAGCGCCGGCGTGATGATCGCGAACATCATCTGGTAGGCGATAAGCACCACCAGCGGGATCCTGCTGGGGCCGTAGATCGAGTCGGGCGTGACGCCCTTCAGGAAGGCCAGGTGGAAGTTGCCGTAGATGCCGTCGGCGCCGCCGCTGAAGCAGAGCGAGTAGCCGACCAGCCACCACAGCACGGTCGTGATGCCCATCGAGGCGAAGCTCTGGATCATGATCGTGAGCGTGTTCGACCGGCCCACGAGGCCGCCGTAGAAGAAGGCCAGCCCCGGGGTCATCAGCATCACCAGGCTGGCTGCGAGCAGCATGAAACCGGTGTTCGCCCCATTGATGGTGGCGAGGATCATGACGTCGTCCTTTCGGCCGGAACGGAAACCCCTCGCAGTTCGCCGCCGCGTGTCCGCTTTCCTGCCGGATTCAGAGCCCCTCGGCGTCCTCCGCCTGCTCGCCCAGCTCGACGATGTCGCCCTGCTGGAACAGGACGGCCTGTAGCGCCGCCCGCCACTTCGGCGTTCGCCGGATCAGGAACTCGAGGTCCATCGCGAAGTGCTTGAACTCCTCGGCCTGGGCGTTCTCCATGATCGCGTGCGCCCCCTTGTCCGGCTCGAGGGCCAACCGCTGCTGATACCAGCCGATCGCCTCGGCCTCCTCGGTGAGCGACGCGATCATGCGCGCGAACGTGCGCGCCTCGGCGCTCAGCTCCGAGGGCGGTTCGTGGTACTGGTCGAATCCCATCTGCTCGTCTCCTGCTCGCGGTTGGTGCTCCGGTGACGAGATTACCCCGCGTTCGCTCCAGCCAGCCATCCCACGGTCACCCTGTCCAGAGCACGACGGCGGCGTCGAATGTCGTTCGCGCCGTCGGCCCGCCGGCCGCAGCGATCAGCATCCGTGACGGGCCGTCCAGGTTGGCCGCCCACACCAGCATCCGCCTGTGGATCCTGGGCGTTCGCAAGGAGACACGCCTCGCCGGGCGCCCCTCGATGCCGACCATCGGCCAGCCGCCCTGCGGTCCCGTGCTCGCCAGGTAGGCGATCTCGTCGGGAGTCGTGGTGGTCCAGACGACGCGGCCGGTGTGCCCGAGCGTGAGCATCTGGTGATCACCGCTTGCTCCCGCGACGCGCTGCCGCACCCAGCCGCCGCTGAACAGGGCGTGCGTGTGATCGGTCTCCTGCAGGATGGCGGCGTGCACCGGAGGCCCGAAGGACAGCGGGCCGTTGGCTCCGTCGCAGCCGATCGCCCGCACGCGGTACGAGCTCAGTGCGCGAGTGGGAATGGTGGTCTGGAGCCGGGTGGCCTGCGTGACCACCGAGACGATCTGTCCGAGGCGCCCGGAGTGCTCGATCCTGTAGCCGCAGATGCCGGCCGCCGGCGAGGTGTGCGTCCAGCGGACCTCGATCGGCACCCGCTGGCCCGCCACCTGGCGGTTGACGATCAGCCGAACGGTGGGGGCGGATACGGTGGGAAAGGAGGGCAGCGTCCGGACGATCACGCCCTGCCAGTCGGTGCCGGTATAGAGACGTGGTCCCGGCCCAGCGCCGACCGCCAGGCTGGTGGCGCTGATCGTGGTGTCCACGTGGCGCCAGGTGCCGCCGTCGTCGCCGCTGGCGTACAGGCCGAGCGGATCGGAGGACTCGGCCCCGAACTGGTTCGCCATCGCGACGTAGATCACGCCGGAGACGACGGAGATCGCGCGCGGGACGACGTGACCACCCGCGGTCGAGAGTCCGGGCAGCAGCTGCCAGCCGCCGGATTCGCGCCGGTAGATACCGGCGTCCGTGCCGATCAGCAGGCCTTCGGATCCGTAGTCGACGCTCGTGATCGTTTCGGTCGGAGTTGGGATCGCGTTCGCCGACCCGTCGAACCCGAGCGACAGCAGTCCCTCGTTGCTGAGGACGGCGTAGACGTCCTCGTCATCGCCGGGGATTGTCGCGAACAGGCACGCCTGGGCGGTGGTGGCGTGAATCAGGTGCCATGTCCCACGCGCGCTGTCGGTGAAGACGCCCAGCCCTGGAACGAAGGCCACCAGCACGCCGGACCGGGTCTGGGCCATCGTCGTGGCCGGCGCCGGAAGGTTGCCCGTGATGTCTCGCCACGTGTCGCCGAAGTCGGGCGAGATCTCCACGGGCCGACCCGGCCCGTATGAGAGCACCGCGCCCGAGAAGTCGACGTCGGCAAGCGTTCGCATCACGGGCCCTGCGGGCGAGGCGAGCGGCGTCCAGTGGCGACCGGAGTCGGAGGTGCGAAAGCCATCGGCGTAGGCCACCGCCGCGAGCGTGGCATCGGCCGTGACGCCATGGATCTGTGTGCCCGCGAACCCGTCGTCGCTTTCCCGCCAGCCGTTGCCGGTGGTGAGCGATGACGCGATACCGTCCGGACCGCCGGCCAGCAGGTGGGACGGGTCGGAGGCGTCGAAGGCGAGCAGGTCGGTCTCAGCCGTCCGCACCTGGTGCCATGTGGCGCCGCCGTCGCCGGTGCGAAACAGCCCGCCGCCGGACTCGAATGCGACCGCCGGGGCGGATGGGTCGACCCACACCTGCGCTCCGGCGAGCGCCTGGCCGGCCGGGTGGGTGATCGGGTTCCATGTGTCGCCGCCGTCGGTCGACCGTTGATCGAGCGTCATCAGCACGCCGCCGGCACCGGCGAGCCGCGGAAAGTTCGCGGCCAGCACCCGTGTCCATGACGCGCCGGCGTCGATCGTCCGGTAGATGCCGTCGGCTGACGAGACCCACATCCGATCCGAGCCGACTGGATCGATCACCAGATCACGTGCGATGGCGGTGCCGGCCGCGGCGTCGGTGGGAAGCCCGGACTCGATGCGGGTCCAGGATTGGCCCCCGTCCCTGCTTCGCCAGAGATCGGCCTGGTTCACGACGAACACCGCGTCGGCGTCGATCGGATCGACCACCACCTGATCGGCGTTCGGGCTGTCGGGCAGCGTCTGCCAGGTCGCTCCGCCGTCGTTGCTGATCTCCAGTCCGAGGAGATCCGCGGCGTACGCGCGCTGAGGATCGCTCGCGGCCACGGCGATGCTGTAGACGGCAGGCGGGCCGGTCGCGCGCCAGGTCGCACCACCGTCCGTCGAGCGGTACCGCAGCCGCTTCGACGATGCCAGCGACACGTCCTGGCCGGCGAACGCCAACGAGATGACGGGCCCTCCGTCTGGTCCGCCCACCCAGGACTGCGTCGCCCCGTCTGCCGTCGCGGTCGCGGGAGAAAGCGACGTGAGCGCAGCGCACAGCACGATGAGAGCGAGTCCCGCCGTGCGCTGATACCGACCCCTCAA
>JAWVDZ010000180.1:0-5573 GCA_033856955.1 Gaiellales bacterium | reverse complement strand
GCGCGTTACGCGATCAGCCGGATGCGCGGGCCCTCGGCGTCCTGCACCGGGGCCGCGACCACGTCCGGCGTGCGGCTGTCCAGCCGCTGCTCGAACGCCTTGCGAAGATCCTCGCCGCGCATGCGGGGGGCGCTGGAGATCTTCCAGCAGGCAAGCTTGGCCTCGAGACGGCGCACCATCTCGGGCGGCTCGTACAGCCGGGTTCGCACCTGGTACTCGCTCATGCCGCGCACGGTTACTCGCATTGCGCGCAAGCGTATCCCCTTCGACGGACGGAGTCCAGCCCCTACCGTCGTAGGTGACCGGCCAGCGAGAGGTAGACCTCGCGCGCGCTGGACAGCGCCCACTCCAGGTTTCGCAGCCGCATCCGCTCGTTGGGGGAGTGGATGTTGTCGTCCGGCGACCCGAATCCAGACAGGATCGTGGGCGTGCCGCGCGCCACCAGCGCCGCCATCACCGGGATCGAGCCGCCGCTGCGAAGTGCCAGCGGGCGCGTCCCGGTCGCGCGTTCTAGCGCGTCGAATCCACAGCTGATGACCGGGTCGTCGGGCGAGACGAAGGCCGGAAGGCCGACCGGCCAGGGTGTCAGCTCGAGCGTCGCCCGCGGAGGGCAGGCGTCGCGCAGCAGCCCGGCGAGCTTCTCGCCCAGCTCGACCGCGTCCTGCCCCGGGGCGATCCGCAGGGAGATCGACGCTCTCGCCTCGGCGCCGATGCTGGTCTTGTGGATCAGAGGATCCCCGGAGCCGATCGAGTGAACCGTCAGCGACGGGCCGACCCAGGTGCGCTGGTAGAAGTCACTCTCTGCACGGTCGTCGCGGGGAGTGGCACCGGCCCCTGCCAGCACCTCGGCACCGGACGGAAGCGTGCGCCAGCCGTCCAGCTCGGCGTCGGTGACCGGCGCGACGCCGGCCGCAAACAGCTCATCGTGTCCGGCAACGTCGGCCAGCAACGCGATCAGGTCGTGCACGGGGTTTGCCGCGGCGCCACCGAACAGGCCGGAGTGCAGCTCTCGCTGGTTCGAGACCAGCCGCACCTGGAACCCGGCCAGGCCGCGCAGCGCGGTCGTGATGGCGGGCCGCTCTGCGTCGGCCATCGAGCCGTCGAAGATCACGGCCGCCGCGAACTCGTCGTCCAGCGTCGCCAGGTAGTCGAGCACCGAGTGGCCGCCGATCTCCTCCTCGCCGTCGGCGATCACCCGCACGTTCACTCCCAGGTCGCCGCTTTCGGCCAGGTCGAGCGCCGCCCGCAGCAGCGCCCAGTAGTTGCCCTTGTCGTCGGAGACGCCGCGGCCGTACAGCCAGCCGTCGCGCACCGTCGGCTCGAACGGCGGGCTGTCCCACAGCGAGCCGTCGCCCGGCGACTGCACGTCGTAATGGCCATAGGCGACCACGGTGGGAGCGTCGGCGCTCGACGCCGGGATCAGGCCGTCCACCAGCGGGTTGCCGAATCCCTCGATCACGCGGGCGTCGCCGACCATCCGCGCGATCCATCCCGCCGCCTCCATCATCTCGGCTGGATGGGCGCCGTCGCTCGAGATCGACTCGATGCGCAGGAGCTCCGACAGCTCGTCGAGGTTCACGGTCAGTGGTGCTTGCCGGTGTGCTTGCCGACCGCGATGTCGATCAGCGTCAGCACGACCAGGATCACCGGTATGCCGAGCGCGACGACGAAGATCGAGTCGAGCGTCCAGTCGTGGCCCTCGGGCTTCTCGGGCGCGGTGGTCGCGGCGAACACGACCGCCGGCAGGATCAGCGTCAGGTAGAGAGCTATCAGTGGGGCGGCGAGACGACGGCGCACGGCTGGGACCTCCGGAAAGTGACGCCCGCCAGACTACCATGCGCCGCAGATGGCCATGGATCACATCGATCCCCAGGAGCGGCCGCCCGAGGTCGTCTCCGAGCTCGCCGGTGCGGAGCTGGCGCTGCCCTATCTGCTGGACAGCCCGGAGGTGGCGGCGTTCACCCGGCTGGCGGCCGACGGGGTCGCCCGGGCACGCGTCTCCGAGCCGATGTTGCCGATGCTGGCGGCGGCGCTGTGGAGCGCGCGGGAAGGGCTGACTCCGCGTGGCCTTGTTGTCGTGGTGGATGACGACGAGTCCGCCCATGCGCTAGCCGAGGCGGTGGCGCCCTTCGTGCCGGACGCCGCGGTTGCCTACCTGCCCTCGCGTGGCGCCGCCTACGGCAGCGGGCTCGAGCCCGCGCCGCACCTCGTGGGCGAGCGGGCGCTGGCGCTGCACGCCCTGGCCGAGGGAGGCCTGGTGGCGGTCTCCGCTGACGCGCTGATCGAGCGGGTGGTGGCGCCCGCCGGCCGGCCGCCGCCGGTGCTGCTCGAGCGCGGTTCCCAGCCCGGCTTCGATGCGGTGATCGAGGCGCTGGCCACGGCTGGCTACGGGCGCGCCGGCACGGTGGAGGAGCGGGGCACGTTCTCGGTGCGAGGCGGGCTGGTGGACGTGTTCCCGACCACCGGCCGCGAGCCGATCCGGATCGAGTTCTTCGGGGACGAGATCGAGCGGCTGTCGGCGTTCTCGGTCTTCACGCAGCGTTCGCTGCGCGAGCTCGAGACGGCGGCCGTCTACCCGGCCGGTGAGCCGATGGAGCTCGAGCAGCGGTGGGGTGCCGAGGACGGCGAGCCGGCCGTGCCGACCGGTCTGGTCGCGCTCGGCCCGGAGCTGGAGGCGAACGCGCGTGTGCTGGTCTGGAACCCCGAGCAGGTGGTGGAGGCCGCGCGCGAGCACAGCGTCGAGGTTGCCGAGCCGCTGCGAGACCCGGACGTGCGCGGCCGCGCCTACGTTCGGCCGGACGAGGTCGCGGCGCTGATCGAGCGAAGCGGCGCGCTGGAGTCGATGCCGCTCGGCCAGTCCCACTCCTTCGAGGCGCAGACGCCCGCGCTGGCCTCGTTCGGCATCGCCGAGGCCGAGAACGAGCTGCGCGCGCTGGTGCGCGCCGGCTACCGGGTGCTGGTCTGCTTCCCGCACGTCGGCGAGGCGGCGCGGATGCGGATGGCGCTGACGCGGATCGACGTTGAGACGCCGGCGCCCGGCGATCAGGGTCCAGACGAAGCGGGCGTCGCCTTCTGCCACGCGGCGCTGCGAAACGGCGTCGTAATCCCATGGCTGCGGCTGGCGGTGATCACGTCCGCCCAGCTGTTCCGGCGCCGCGCGCCGCGCCGCGGCATCGGCGGCGGCCGGGCACTGGTCGCGTTCGGCGACCTGCGGCCGGGCGACCACGTGGTGCACGACGACCACGGCATCGGCCGCTTCGTCCGCTTCGACACCAAGCAGGTGGCGGGTGTCGTGCGCGACTACCTCTACCTGGAATTCCGCGGCGACGACCGCCTGTACGTCCCCCACGAGCAGCTCGGCAAGGTCAGCCGCTACATCGGCGCGGACGGCTCGACGCCGACACTGGCGAAGCTGGGCGGCAAGGCCTGGAACAACCTCAAGTCGAGAGCGCGGGTGGCGGTGCGCGAGCTGGCCGGGGAGCTGCTGGCGCTCTACGCCCGCCGCCAGTCCGTGCTGCGGCCGCCGTTTCCGCGCGATGACGAGTGGACGGCGCGGCTGGAGGAGGCGTTCCCCTACGAGGAGACCGACGATCAGCAGCGCGCAATCGACGCCGTCACGGAGGACATGGAGGCCGATCGGCCGATGGACCGGCTGGTGTGCGGCGACGTCGGCTTCGGCAAGACCGAGGTGGCGGTGCGAGCAGCCATGAAGTGCGTCACCGGCGGCCGCCAGGTGCTGGCGCTGGTGCCGACCACGGTGCTCGCGCAGCAGCACGGCGCGACCTTTCGCGAGCGGTTCCGCGACTTCCCTGTGCGGGTTGAGACGGTGTCGCGATTCCGCGCGGCGGCCGACGTCAAGCGCGTCCTGGAGGAGTTCAGGGGCGGCAAGGTGGACGTCCTGATCGGCACCCACCGCGTGCTCTCGCGCGACGTGGCGCCCGGCAACCTGGGGCTGGTGGTGGTGGACGAGGAGCAGCGCTTCGGCGTGGCCCAGAAGGAGCTGCTGCGCCAGATGCGTCTCGAGGTGGACGTGCTGGCGATGTCGGCGACGCCGATCCCGCGCACGCTCCACATGTCGCTCTCGGGCCTGCGCGACATCTCGGTGATCACGACACCGCCGCGCGGGCGGCGGCCGATCAAGACGCACGTGGGCGAGTTCGACGAGCAGCTGATAACCGCCGCGCTGTGCCGCGAGTTCGCCCGCGAGGGACAGTCGTTCTACCTCCACAACCGCGTCGAGACGATCGACGAGGCGGCGGCGCGGGTGCGCGGCTGGGTGCCCGAGATGCGGGTCGGCGTCGCCCACGGCCAGATGCCCGAGCGCCAGCTGGAGCGAGTGATGCTCGAGTTCCTGCGCGGCGACTTCGACGTGCTGGTGTCGACGACGATCATCGAGTCCGGACTCGACATCCCCCAGGCGAACACCCTGATCGTCGAGCGCGCCGACCTGCTGGGGCTCTCGCAGCTCTACCAGATCCGCGGCCGGGTGGGACGAAGCGACGTCACCGCGCACTCCTACCTGTTCTACCCCGACCGCCGGGAGCTGTCCGAGGAGGCCCGCCACCGGCTCTCGACGCTGGCCGACTACACCGAGCTGGGCTCCGGCTACCGGATCGCGATGCGCGACCTCGAGCTGCGCGGCGCGGGCAGCCTGCTGGGGGACGAGCAGTCGGGCCACGTGGCCGCGGTCGGCTTCGAGCTGTACTGCGAGCTGCTCGCCGAGGCGGTCGCCGAGCTGCAGGGATCGACCGCACCGCCGTCGCGGCCGGTCCGGGTCGACGCCCAGGTCGATGCCTACGTGCCCGCCGAGTACGTGCCGCTGGAGGCGGTCAAGATCGACCTCCACCGCAGGCTTGCGCTGGCGCTGGGCGTCTCGGAGCTGCGCGAGCTGCGGGCCGAGGTGGCCGACCGCTTCGGCCCGCTGCCGGACGCGGTCGACAACCTGTTCGCGATCCAGGAGTCCCGCCTACTGGCGGCGGAGCTGGGGGCGGAGGTGGTGGCGCTTCGGGGAGCGAAGGTGACGGTCTCGCCGATTCGGCTCGACTCGGATGAGGTGCGCGGGCTCAAGCAGCGAATGCCGCGTGCGATCTACAGCGTCAACGCGCGAGAGGTGAGCTGCCGGCTGGAGCCGGTCGAGGGCTCGGATCGGGTGAGCATGCGGCAGGGCCTCGAATTGCTCGCTGCTATACTCGACCAGCGCCGCGCCAGAGCGGCGTAACTGCTTTCTATGACTCGTTTTCGTATCTCTCTCCTCACGCTGCTGGTGGCGGCGATCGCGCTGAGCGCGGGCTGTGGCGGCGGCGGCGCGACCAGCAGCCTAAAGTCCGGCGACGTCGCGGTGGTCGGCGACCGCCACATCACGCAGGACGAGCTTGATCACCAGGTCACGCTCAAGATCCAGTCGGCCAAGGCGGCCAAGCAGACGGTGCCTAAGCAGGGCACGGCCGCCTACAAGACGCAGGTCATCGACCCGGTCGTGGGGCGGTTGGTGCTCGAGGCCCAGCTCGAGAACATCGCCACGAAGCTGAAGATCACCGTCACCGACGCTGACGTGCAGAAGTCCCTGGACGACG
>JAWVDZ010000179.1:0-7854 GCA_033856955.1 Gaiellales bacterium | reverse complement strand
AACGTGCTGCGCGGCGGCACGCTGAACCAGCACCTCGGTGACGGCCCGGACGGCCAGATGCACAAGGGGCCGCCGGGCACGTTCACCCGCCACCCCGTGCGGATCGAACCCGGTTCGCGGCTCCACGAGTTGCTCGGCGACGGTCTCGACGTTCACTCCTGTCATCACCAGGCGCCCGACCGGATCGGCGAGGGACTGGCTGTGACGGCCCACGCGCCGGACGGCATCGTGGAGGGGATCGAGCTCGAGGGGGCCGACTTCTGCGTGGCGGTGCTCTGGCACCCGGAGGAAGACGTCGAGAGCGGCGGGCCGCTGTTTCGCGGACTGGTCGAAAAGGCCGCCCGCAGCGCGATCGCCTGACAGCGTCCTCCCAACAGGCGATGCACCCCGTATCGTGTGGTTCACGGCTGTTGTCTCAGCGGGAGAGGCGATCGGGGTGAGCATGTCTCGGCGAAGGTGGATGTGACGGGTGGCCGCGTCGATCGTGCTGATGGCGGCCGTCGTCCTGTTCGCGCTGGCAGCCTCATCCGCCCGGGCATCCGACGCCCCGATGCTCGATCCTCTCGCTCGCGTCTCGCCTCACATCGTCTACACGAACCAGCGCACCGTCGCTCTCTCCACGCGCCCCCTGCCCTTCGCGGTGAACGGGATCGAGTACGAGATGTCGCTCGTCGTGCAGCAGATCCCAGGCAGGTTCGGATCCCCGGACGAGAGCTTCATGGACGCCCTGCTCGAGCGCACGCTGCCGACTCCACTGGGGTCGGCGCGGCAGCTCTACGTCTACTCCTACCAGCCCGAGCAACCGTTCGCGTTCACCTGGGACCACGCCGCCCTGAGCCAGGCCGGCATCGATGCCGGCGCGACGATCGCTCCCGACGCGTTCCAGGCCGACTTCACCGCCACGGCCTCCCCATCGCTCTCGCCCTGCCGGCTGGACGGCGGAGGCACGGCAAACCGGCGGATCGCTCCGGGCAATGTGGCCTACCGCTCGCTCTCGCTTGACACCGGCACATCGCCGTTCTTCGGGGTGCTCTCACAAGCCTCGCCGCGTGGCCGGCTGGTGGTCGATCCGGGCTGCTCGGCGCCGTTCGATGTCCAATCGCGCGCCTGCTCGCTTCGCGAGGTGGTGGTCGGGCAGACCGGTGATTCGATCTGGTTGATGGGTCGCCTGTTCGGGCAACACCAGCGGGGAGTCGAGGTGGGCTTCCAGGAGCAGCCGCTCGCCAGCGGCGTCGCGTTCGGCCAGGTCGTGTCGCCCGTCGGCAGCGCCGACGTCCCGATCGCGACTCACTCCGCCTCCGGCGCGCACCTGCTGATCCGATCGGGCGGCGCACCCTTCCTGCACGGCGGCGCGGTGTTCACGTCCTCGCGCGCGCCGCGCGTGTCGGCCGCGCACACCTGCTACTCGTTCGGCCATCCCCACCGCTACCGGGTGCTGCGCTACGGCGGCTCGCTTCGTCCCCGCGTGAAGCCGCTGACCGCCCTGTTCGACACAGGCCCGATGGCGCTCACGCGCCGGGCGGCGACGCTCCAGGTGTGGAGGTATCTTTCATGAGGCAGTTAGCCGCCGCGTTCGGCGGTGCGAATCGCCTCGATGAGCTCGTCCAGGCCGACGCCCTTCTTCAGGCAGCTGGTCGCGCCGGCGGCCAGGGCGGCCTCGATCATCTGCGGCTCGTCATACGCCGACAGCACGACGACGGGCATCGCCCAGGTCGCGTGCGCGATCTGCTCGGTGGCCTCGATCCCGTCAACGTTCGGCATCCGCATGTCCATCACGACCACGTCCGGCGTCGACTGCTCAGCCAGTGACACCGCTTCGGCACCGTCGCTGGCCTCGGCGACCACGATCATGCCGGCCTCCGCAAGGGCGTCGCGGAGGACACCGCGGAGCAGCGCGTTGTCCTCAGCGATCAGGATCCTGATGGAGTCGTTCACGTAGTGCCGCAGCCTATGCGGTGGTCCGGGCGATGTCCAACCATGGCTCTCTGGGCTCTCGCGCCCACTGTACGTGATGCCTGGGTTCAGCGCTGGTCGTCGTAGAGCCGCTCGACGGTCTTCACAGCAGTCCACGCCGCCGCGGGAGGGAGCGCACCGCGGCTTCGCTCCAGGCAGTACAGCGCGGCGAACGAGTCGCCGGCACCGGTCGGGTCGCCGAACCGGCGGCCGTCGCCGGCGATCTCGTGCTGCTGGTCATGCCATCGCACCTGCACCCCCCGCTCGGCGCGTGTCACCAGAAGCTCCGGCACGTGCAGCCGGCCCGCCGCATCCGCCTCGGCCTGGTTGAGCTTGAGCGCCGTGATGCCCGCAAGGTCGCGCTGGGCGAGCCGTCCGAGCCGCACCGGTCCGATCCGGTTGCCACGGGCGAGTCCCTGCCCGTCCAGGCAGATCCGGCGCCCGGCCGCCGCCAGCACGGCGATCGTCTCGGCGGGGAAGTCACCGGCAGTCTGACCACCGAGCAGCACCCACTCGCAGCCCTCCAAGGCCGGCAGCACCTCGCGCCGGGCCCGCTCCGGTGTGAGCGGCTCGGGCAGCGACAGGATCTCCTGCCGCGTGCCGCTCGGGCCGTGCTCGATCAGCGATCTCAGGCTGCCGGTCTCGACCACGATCGGCTCGGCGCCGGCGAATCGCAGCGCACGCGCGGCATAGCGGGGCGTCCCACCGGGCCGAACCTCGGGCTCGCCCTGGCCGAGCGCGACGGTGTCCTCGGTCGCCGCCCCGACCACGCCCACCTTCACGCGAGGAACGGCGCTGTCAGCACGACCTGGGTATCGGCGCCCGGCGAGACCTCGATCTCTGCCCCGATCCGGGCCGCCCGCTCGCGCAGCAGCAGCACGGCCACGCCGGCCAGCGGCGGACAGCCCGGCGCCGAGATGCTCAGCTCGCTGGAGGAGGACGTGGTCGAGAGCTTGATCGTGATCGGCGCCGCCGCGTTGCGGGCCGCGTGCAGCGACGACTCGCGGGCGACGTGGTAGATCGCCGTGTCGCGGTCCTCGTCGCCGGACGGCCAGCGGGACGGCAGCTCGACACGGCACAGCGTCCCGTACTCCTCCTCGATCGTCTCCCCCAGCGACCCCAGAGCCTGCAGCAGTCCCAGCTGCTCCATCACGACCGGATACAGCCGCGCGGTCATCTGGCGCAGCTCGTCACCGGCCTCCATCGCCAGCTGCTCGAGCCGTTCCAGGCCCTCCAGGGCGCGCTGCGTCTCGTCGTTCTCGAGCGCGTGGCGGACTCCGTCCGCCAGCAGTCTGATCGCCGTCAGCACCTGCTGCGGCCCATCGTGCAGGCGGTGGGCGATCTGCGACCGCTCGTCCTCGACCGTGCGCAGCATGTGATCGAGCAGCGCGCCGTGGTCGTCGTCCGCGTCGCGGCTGCGTCGGCTCTTCATTCGATCAGCGAGTGGCGCAGCGCCAGCGCGACGGCCTGGGTGCGGGTGTCCGCCTCGAGCTTGGTCATCGCGTTTCGCACGTGGGTGCGAACCGTTTCGGGGCTGATGAACAAACGGGACGCGATCTCAGGATTCGAGAAGCCGTTGGCCAGCAGGCCGAGGATCTCCCGTTCGCGAGTCGAGAGCGCGGGCAGCCGCTCTGTTGCCTTCGGAGACACCAGTTCCGAGGCCAGCGTCGGATCAACGTAGGCGCCGCCCTCGGCGACCCGCTTGACGGCGCGGACGATGTCGTCCGGCGGCGCGTCCTTTAGCACGTAGCCGCGCGCGCCGCAGTCCAGTCCCTCCGACAGCAGGCCGCGCTCGCCGTGAGCCGTGTAGAGGATCACCGCCATCGTCGGGTGGGCGGCGGTGATCCGGCGGGTGGCCTCGAAGCCGTCCATGCCGCGCATCCGCACATCCATCAGGATCACGTCCGGCCGGCGCCGCTCGGCCATCTCGATCGCCGCCTCGCCGTTCGAGCTCTCGCCGATCACCGCGATCTCGCGGTCGCGGGCCAGGATCATCTTGACTCCCTCGCGCACCGCGGCGTGGTCGTCCACGATCAGCACGCGCACCTGCTCCGTCACTCGCTCGTCGGAACGTTCGGCTTCCTGGCTCGAGCTCATTCGAACTCCCATGGTAGTGCGCGAGGGAACGATTGGAAACACCCTCCCCTACAATCGGCCCCATGTCAACCGCACGACGCACCGCGCTGATCTCACTGCTGGCCGCGCTCGGCCTGACGGCGGCCAAGATCGCCGTTGGCCTCGCCACGTCCAGCCTGGGCATCCTGGCCGAGGCGGTGCACTCGGGCCTCGACGCGGTGGCTGCGCTGCTCTCGCTGTACGCGATCGCCGTCGCTGAGCGCCCGGCCGACGCCCAGCACCAGTACGGCCACGGCAAGGCCCAGCACCTTGCCGCGCTGTCCGAGTCGGTGCTCCTTGCGGCGGTCGCCTGCTGGATCGGCTTCGAGGCGGTGACACGGCTTCGCTCGAGCGGCGGCGGCGTGGAGGCGCACTGGTACGCCTTCGTGCTGCTGGGCGGCGTGCTGGTCGTGGATGCGGCGCGCACCGGCGTTTCATTGCGGCTCGGCCGTCGAGAGCGAAACGCTGCACTGCTGGCAAACGCCTTGCACTTCGCCTCAGACTTCGCGGGCACGTCGGCGGTGATCGTGGGACTGGCCCTGGTCGCCGCCGGATACCCGCGCGCCGATGCGGTCGCCGCCCTGGCGGTGGCATCCCTGGTGCTGGTGGCGGCGTTCCGGATGGCGGCGCGCAACGTGGACGTGTTGATGGATCGCGCCCCGAGCGGCCTCAGCGGCCTGATCGAAGCCGCTGCCGGAGAGGTGCCGGGCGTGGCCGAGGTGCGCTCCGTACGCGTTCGCGAGGCCGGCGGCGAGAGCTTCGCCGACGTCGTGATCGGCGTCTCCCGGCTGGAGGGCCTGGAGCGAAGCCACCAGACGATGGATCGCGTCGAGGACGCGGTCCGATCGCTGATCGGGCAGGCCCAGGTCACCGTGCACGTCGAGCCGATCGTGGATCGCGAGGCCGCCAACGAGCGCGTTGCCGCCGCCGCCCTGCGCGTTCCAGGCGTTGTCGAGACGCACAACATCACCGTGCTCGAGGAGGGGCGGGGCGGCCGCGCGATCACGCTTCACGTCCGTCTGCCGCAGGAGATGCCGCTGCGACAGGCGGCTCGGACGGTGGAGCAGCTGAAGCAGGAGATCCGGTCGGAGTTCGGGGTGGCCCGCGTGTTCGCCCACGTCGAGCCCTCCGCGCTCGGCGCCCAGCCCGCACGCGACGTCGCCGCCGACCGTCCGGAGCTGGTGCGGGAGGCCACCGCGGCGGTGCACGCCGTGGCCGGCGGCGCGGCCGAGGTGGTCGTCTACCAGCAGGGGAAGCGGCTGCTGGTGGTGACCTCGCTGCGAGCGGAGGGCGAGCTGACGGTGCGCGAGGCCCATATGCTGGCGAGCCGCGTCGAGGACGCCGTCAGGGACGCCCTCGACGCGGTCGACGATGTGATCGTCGAGGTCTCGACCGGCTAGATGATCTAGCGTCCGGCCAGCGTCACCGAGACCGTCGTCGTCTTCCCGCCCCGTACGATCTCGAGCTGGATCGTGTCGCCCGGCTTGTGGGCGCTGATCGTGCCCGACAGATCGTCGAACGTGTGGATCGTCTTGCCGTCGATCTTGGTGATCACGTCGCCGCCCAGGGCAAACGTCTGACCGTTGATCGTGGCCTGGGTGGTACCTGCCCGCAGCCCGGCCTTGGCGGCCGGTGAGTTGGCCTCGACCTGGCCGACCAGCACGCCGTGGTCGACGCTCAGGTTGAGTGTCTTGGCCAGGTCCGGCGTCAGCACCGAACCCCTGATACCGAGGTAGGTGTGCACCGCCTTGCCGTTGTCGATCAGCTGCTGGGCGATGTTCTTGGCAAGGTTGATCGGGATCGCGAATCCGATGCCGATGCTGCCGCTCTGGGGGTTGCTGGGGTTGTCCGAGAGGATCTGGCTGTTGATGCCGATCACCTCGCCCTGGTTGTTGATCAGCGGGCCGCCCGAGTTGCCGTGGTTGATGGCGGCGTCGGTCTGGATGGCGCCGGGGATCTGGATTCCGGGTTGGAGCGAGCTGATGTCGCGCTGGACGGCCGAGACGATGCCGGCCGTGACCGTGCGGTCCTCACCGAGCGGATTGCCGATCGCGACAACCGGGTCTCCGACCTGCACCTTGGACGAGTCGCCGAGCGGCAGCGGCGTGAGGGCATCCTGCGGCACGTCCACCTTCAGTACGGCGATGTCGGTGCTGCGATCGGTTCCGACCACGGTGGCCGGGTAGCTGGAACCGTTGGAGAAGCCGATGTCCACCTTGCTGGCGCCCACCACCACGTGGGCGTTGGTGAGGATGTGGCCGCTCTTGTCGATCACGAAGCCCGAGCCGAGCGATTGCGTCTGCTGGGTCTGCGGAGGCGCGAAGGGATCGAACAGGTTGGATGACTTGGTGGTCGACGTGGCCGTCACCACCACGACGCCCGGCGCCGTGCGGCGGTAGATCGAGTTGACGCTGAGGCCGGTGGTCGCGGGGGCTGCGACGTTCTCGGCCGGGGACGCGGTGCGGATGATGGTGCGGGATTGCGGCTGGGTCGAATCCACCGCGAGAGCGGCCCCGCCTCCCGTCAGTGCGGCTGCTGCGAGCAGCGCACCGATTCTGAGGTAGCTGGTCATGGCCCGAGTTCTAGGCGGCGTTGATTGGCCGCTGATTACGTGGATTGGGCCGGGATTAAGGCGTCTGCGAGGGGCGGCCGTCTCGCCGGCCGGCCTCGTACTGCGCGATCAGGAGCGCGGCCAGTGCCACCGCCGCCAAGGCGGAGATGTGCTCGAGCGTGAGGCCGAACCGGTGCAGCGGGTTGGATCCGTCGCGCCAGACGAGCGCCAGGTGCGCGAGCACGATCACCGAGCCGACGATCGCCACCGAGTCCGCGACCGGAGCGCCCGATCCTGTCTCGAGGTGCAGCGCCACCCGCGAGCAGATCAGCAGCGCCGCCAGCACCGCCGCCAGCGCGATGCCGTGGTTGAAGGCGAGGTGGCGGTGGGCCTCGATGCCGCTGGAGTCACCCCAGACCAGCGCCAGGTGGAGCAGCACGACCAGCGCTGCGGGGATGCCGGCGATTGCCGAGTAGGTTCGAACGCTGGAAGGGCTCACGCCGATATCGTAGAGCGGGAGACATGCGCCTTCGCCTGATAGCAAACCCGAACGCCTCCGGGGTGACCCGTCCGCTGGTGGACGCGGTGGCGCGGCGGCTGTCCGAGGTGGCCGAGGTCGAGCTGCGGCTGACGGACGGCGCGCGGCACGCAATCGCGCTGGCGGGCGAGCCGGGAGCCGACGTGGTCGTGGCCATGGGCGGCGACGGAACCGTCAACGAGGTGGTGAACGGGCTTCCGCCGGGTGCTGCGATGGCGGTCGTGCCGGCCGGTGCCACCTCGGTGTTCGCGCGCCAGCTGGGCCTCTCCCGAAGGACGCTGCCGGCGGCCGCGCTGGTTGCGCAGGCCATCCGCTCCGGGTCGCAACGGATGGTCGGGCTGGGGCTGGCCAACGACCGCCTGTTCACATTCTCGGCCGGGATGGGCCTCGAGGCGGAGGCGACGCGGGTGGTGGACGAGGAGCGCTACACGCGCTTCGACGGCCGCCGTCCCGGCGATCTCAAGGTGGTTGCGGCGGCGATGCGCACCTTGCGAAACGACGGCTTCGCGTTGCCCGAGCGGATGACGATCGAACTGGAAGGCCGCAGCATCCGCTGCGGGTACCTGGCGGTGGCCAACCAGCACCCCTACACCTACTTCGGCCGGCTGCCCGTGCGAACGGCGCCGCGGGCCGGGTTCGAGACCGCGCTGGACGCGGTGGTGGTCGGCGAGCTGCGAAGCCGCGACCTGTGGCGGCT
>JAWVDZ010000178.1:0-7096 GCA_033856955.1 Gaiellales bacterium | reverse complement strand
CGTCGGCATCGACCTCGAGGGAACCGTCAACCGGCACGACTTCGGTGTCAGCTGGAACCTCGACCTGCCCAACGGTGGCAAGCTGCTCGAGGACGAAGTGACGCTGATCGCCAGCCTCTCGTTCGTGAAGCAGGCGTAATCGTGATGCGCATTCTCGCCATCTCAGGCAGTCTGCGCGACGGCTCGTACAACACCCTGCTGCTCCGCGCCGCGGAGCAGCAGGCACCGGCCGGCGTGGAGATTGACCTCTACAACGACCTGGCGCAGGTGCCGCCGTTCCACGGCGACCGCTCGACGATCGCCCCGGTTCCCGAGCCGGTGCGCGACCTGCAGGAGCGGATCGCCGCCGCGGACGCGGTGCTGATCGCGACCCCCGAATACAACGGCTCGATCCCGGGCCAGCTCAAGAACGCCCTCGACTGGGCCTCGACCCCGTTCCCCGACAATGCCCTCAAGGGCAAGCCGGTGGCCGTGATCGGCGCCAGCACGGGCGGCTACGGCGGCATGTGGGCGCAGGCCGAGCTGAAGAAGGTGCTGGGGGTGACCGGCGCACGCGTGGTCAGGGCCGACATGGCCGTGGCGCGGGCGCACGAGCAGTTCGACGAGCACGGCAACCTGGCCGACGGCCAGGCAGAGCGTCTGGCGGCGGTGCTCGACGAGCTGACACAGGAGTCCGCTGCGATCGCAGCCTAGGGAGCTCGCTCCGGATAGAATCGCGGCATGGAGACAGTCGCATTCACCCGCATGGCGGACGGAACGGCCGAGGACTACGCCCTGCTCGGGCGCTACGAGGAGGGCTACGTCGCCACCCTCCCGGATCGGCTGCTGGACGCACTCGACAAGCTCAAGAGCTCGCTGGCCGGCTACCAGGTCAGCCGGTATGAGCACTCGCTGCAGTCCGCCACCCGTGCTCTGCGCGATGGCCGCGACGAGGAGTACGTGGTCGGCGCCCTGCTGCACGACATCGGCGACGAGCTGGCGCCGTATACGCACGGCGAGATGGTGGCCGCGATCCTGAGGCCGTACGTGCGGCCCGAGGTGTGCTGGGTGGTCAAGCATCACGGCCTGTTCCAGATGTACTACTACGCCCACCACTCGGGCGGAGACCGAAACGCGCGCGACCGCTACCGCGACCACGAGTGGTACGACGCCTGCGCCGAGTTCTGCGAGAAGTACGACCAGAACTGCTTCGACCCCGCCTACGACTCGCTGCCCGTGAGCGAGTTCGAGCCGATGGTGCGGCGGGTGTTCAGCGAAGTGCGCTACCTCGACGGCGAGTAATCGCGGCGTTGGCAGGTCGCGCACTGCATTCGCCGACAACTCGATGACCGATCAATGATATACTGTCGAGTATGAACACATCACTTACAACAGTGCTCGATCTCGTCCGTGCCCGCACGGTGGTCGCCCGTCAGGTCGACCACTCGCTGGGCTCGTTCCACGGTCTCGGGTTGAACGACCTCGCCCTCCTGCTCGAGCTTCGCGGTGCCCCCGAGGGGCGTCTGCGGCGCGTCGAGCTGGCCGAACGGCTCGGTATCACCACGTCGGGCGTCGCCCGGCAGCTGCAGCCGCTCGAGAAGAGGGGTCTGGTCGACCGCCAGCCCAGCCCGGGCGATGCCCGGCTGGCCCTGGTCGTCCTGACCGAGTCCGGCATCCGCGTCGCTGACGAGGCTCTGCCGTCGGCTGAGTACGCCGCGCAGAAGGCGCTCGACGCCCTCTGGACGGACGATCAGTCGACCCAGCTGGGCGAACTGCTTCAGAACGCCAGCAGCCGGCCGCGGCCGGCGGTTCGCAGCTGAGCAACACGCTGGCGCCGGGCTCTACCTCGGCGCCAGCGCCACCACCTCGCGCCTGAACAGCACGTCATGGCCGGACTGCTCCGGCTCGTCCAGCTCCTCGGCGTAGCGCCGTCCATCCCAGACGGCGGCCGCGATGGTGCCCGGCGACCAGGCGTCACCGACCGCCCTCACGCTCGCCCCGACGTGGCGACCGGCGAGATCGGCCGCGATCGAATCGGAGGAGGTGCGGGCCGTGACCAGCACCAGCGCGTCACACTCGATCTGGCTCTCACGAGCGGTGTAGACGCACGCCAGCGTGACACCTCCCGCCGCGGCCGAGACCAGGGCGTGCGACGTCCTGATCGTCACGCCCAGCTCCAGCAGCCGACGCTGGATCCGCGCCTGCTCCATCGTGTGCTGCGTCCACTGGGAGACGGCGGCCGCCGATGTGACGTGAGTCACCTGGCTGCCCGCCTTCTGCAGCTGCTCGGCCAGCGCACCGCCGATCGAGTAGTGGTCGTCGTCGAACAGGACGACATGCGCACCCCGTGGGGCGACGCCGTCCATCAGGTCATCCGGGGTCAGCACCTGCATTCCGCGGTCGAGCGGGATCGCTCGCGTGTGCCAGCGGCCGACGCCGTCCGCTCGCCAGCGAGCACCGGTCGCAACCGCGACATGGTCGAACTCGTACCCCGCGACCTCGTCCGCCTCGAGCCGGCTGTTGAACGCCAGCTCGACGTTGGAGAGCCGCTCGAGCTGGCTCTTGCGATAGTCGAGCACGCGGATCCATGGCGCCAGTCCCGGCAGCCGCGCCTCCCGCGCCACTCGGCCGCCCAGCGCGTCGGTGGCCTCGGCCAACAGCACCTCGTAGCCGCGGCGGCCGAGCATCATCGCCGCCTCCATGCCGGCCGGTCCCGCCCCCACCACCAGCACGCGGCCGTCGCCACCCTTGGGCCGGATCCGCTCCGGATGCCAGCCACGCCGCCACTCCTCCCCCATGCTCGGGTTCTGCGTGCAGCGAATCGGCGCGATCGTGAAGTCGCCCGAGACGCAGATGTTGCAGCCGATGCACTCTCGGATGTCCTCGAACCGGCCCTCCTCGATCTTCTTGGGCAGGAAGGGATCGGCAATCGAGGGCCGCGCCGCACCGATCATGTCCAGCACGCCGTCGCGGATCATGCGCACCATCGTGTCCGGCGATGTGAACCGGCCCACCCCCACCACCGGCTTGCTGGTGAGCTGCTTGAGGCCGCGGACGTACGGCTCCTGGCCGGCCTCCTCCTGGAACCGCGAGGTGACCGAGTCGTCGGGCCACGAGCCGAGCATGAAGTCCCAGATATCCGGCAGCTCGCCCAGCATTCCCAGCAGCTCCTCGATCTCGGCCCTCTGCAGGCCGTGCTCGCCGATCATCTCGTCGACCGCGATCCGGCAGGCGACGCCCGCTCGTCCCTCAACCGCCTCCAGCGTGTCCTCGAGGATCTCGCGCAGCAGCCGTGCCCGGTTCTCGAGGCTGCCGCCGTACTCATCGTTGCGATCGTTGTAACGGCGCGAGAGGAAGTGCTGGATGGTGGTCAGATTGTGCCCGGCATAGACGTAGACGATGTCGTAGCCGGCCTGCAGCGAACGCTCCGTGGCCTGCCTGTGCCAGCGGCGCAGGTCGCCGATGTCGCGCTTGCTCATCCGCCGCGCCTGCACCGGGTCGTAGCCCGTCACGGGCAGGCTGGACGGGCCCATCGGCGAGACCCGGCTGTGGCGGTTGGATGCGACCATGCCGTTGTGGCACAGCTCCATGCCGGCCAGCGAGCCGTGCTCATGCACCCTGTCGACCAGCAGCGCATGGGCGGGGATGTCGGCGTCGTCCCAGATCCGGCCCTCGATGTAGGGCGTCACCTCGGACGTCGGGTGGATCTCGACCTCCTCGGTGCAGACCACGGCCCAGCCGCCCTCCGCCTTGATGCCCCGCATCTCGGCGTGGGCGCTGGGATCGCGATGGCCCATGCCGTTGCAGTGCGGCACCTGGAAGAAGCGGTTTCGTGCCGTCACCGGGCCGATCTTGACCGGCTCGAACAGCACGTCGAATCGTGGCTCACGCATGGCGTCCCCTACCTCGGGTGTGGAAATAGCTGGCGAAAGCCAATCACGTTCGCGGTGGCGGCGGCAGGGTGAACCGCCGCCGCCCTCCGCTCAGTTCTGCAGGTTGAACCAGGTGCCGCCGGGTCCGGTGTAGCTGAGGCCCTCGCCCCAGACGGCGATCGTCTTGCCGGCACTGGTGACGGCGATCTCGCCGTAGTCGCCGTAGATCTCGCCGAAGCCCTTGGCATTCACGTATCCGGCCGCTCCCGCGGGAGCGTCGTCGATCTTGACCGGCGACGACCAGCTGCCGCCGCCGTTCGACGAGCTGCGGTACCAGACGTTCCAGGCGTCCTGGTTGTCGCCGCCCGACGTCTGCATGTACCAGATCCGCACGTCGCCGCCTCCGGCGGACGCCAGCCGGGGACCGGTGGCGTTCTCGCCGGAGACCGAGAGCGCGGTGGGCGTGCTCCAGGTGCGGCCCTCGTCCGATGAGGTCGAGACCTGTACCCGCTGGGGACCCAGGTTGGTGGCCGGGCCTTCGAAGGCGAACACGAGATGCCCCGCGGCGTCCTCAACCACCGACGCCTGGCCGGTGTAGTAGTCGGGTCCGCAACCGTCGGCCACGCACGGCTCGCCGATCGGCGCCTTGGCAACGACCACGTTTTCCCAGGTGGCGCCATGATCGCGCGAGATGATCGCGTGATGCCAGACCTCTCCGCTGATGGACGAGCCCGAGTAGACGAGGCTGCTCTCGGCGAACACGATCGTGCCATCGGCCAGCACCCTGGCGTCGTAGGCGTAGTAGTAGCGCTTGGTGTCCGTGAGCTTCTGCTGCGTCCAGGTCACGCCGTAGTCGTGCGACTGGCCGACGTAGAGGTCGCCGCCCTGCGGCCCGTTCCAGGAGACGTAGATGTCCCTGCCGGTGGCATCCATGGTCACCTCCGGCTTGTCCGTCCACGAGACGTTGCCGTAGACGTGCACCGGATCGGTCCAGGTCGCGCCGTGGTCGGTCGACTTCATGAACGCTGCCGAGAACGCGCCGGCTCGGTCGGCGTTCAGGAAGACGGAGTAGACGGCGCCGGTGTTGGGCACCACCTCGATCGTCGGGTCGTACTGAGCGCCCGCGCCGACGCAGACGCAAAGTGGGTTCTGCGCGCCCCAGGTGCTGCCGCCGTCGCTGGAGGTTGTGAGCACCAGGTACGGAGTCGGGCAATGGCTGGAGCAGGTCTTGGGCTGGCCGTAGCGAGTGGTCAGCATGTAGACGTAGGGCGCCTTCGGGTCGGTCGCCACGGCCGGCTCCCAGTCGTCGGTGGCGGGGTTGAGAAGCTTGGAGCCAACCCATCCGGTGGCCGGATTGGTGGTGGCGGCCGCCTTGCGGCCGAACTTGCCCGCCGCCTTCGCAGCGGCCAGCGCGTCCAGCCGCTCGGCGGTGAGGTTGCCCTCCTCCTGGCTCTCGTTGTTGCCCGCCCGCGCCTCGGCACCGGGATCGCCGGAGACCTGTGAGCCGCCGTCCTTCGGCGCGGATGCGGGGCTGCCCCCGTCCGCCCGGATGACCGCCAGCAGCACCGCGCCGGCGACGATGAGCAGCAGACCGGCGACAACCGTTCGTGACCGACGCATGAGACCCCTCCCAGAGCGTAGACGCATGACCGCGCCCCAATCCTACGGCCGGGCGGGTGAGCGGTCAATCTCGGCCGGCGCAGAGTGTGTCGAACCGGTATCGGTCTCGCAACGCTTCCGGGCTGACGCCACATACCCGGGCCTGGTAACGCGAAGCGGCGCCTGGGCAGCGGCCTTTGCTAAGGGCCCGGGCTAGCTGGTCGCTTGGTAGAGGCGCCACACATCCGGGACGCCTTTCAGCTGGTGTTCACCGCGGTCGGTGAAGACGATGCCGGATCCGGTAGTCAGATCCTTGATCGTCTGCGAGACGAGCACCTCGGATGGCTGGGCGAGCGCTCCGACGCGGGCTCCGATCGCGACGGCGATTCCGGTGACGTCGTCACCCTCCAGCTCGACCTCGCCCGTGTGCAGCCCGGCGCGGATCTCGATGCCCAGTGCCTCGGTGCCGTGCACGATCGACTGTGCGCAGCGCACGGCGCGCGCTGGCCCGTCGAAGGTTGCCAGGAAGCCGTCTCCCATCGTCTTCACCTCGTATCCGCGAAACCGGGCGAGTTGGCTGCGCACCAGCGAGTCGTGTTTCTCACGGATGGTGCGCCACTCCCGGTCGCCGATCGCTGCCGCCTGCGCCGTGGAGTCGACGATGTCGGTGAAAAGCACGGTGGCAAGGACGCGGTCGAACGTGGCTTGGTGCTCGCGGACGCCCAGGAGGAACTCGCCCACCTCGGCCACGATCTGATCCGCCCCCTGATACCAGGGGAGATCGGCGTCCCCCCGCGAGAGCTCCACCAGCTTCGCACCGGGGATCCTGTTTGCGACGTACCGAGCGTTTTCAGGCGACGACAGCCCACTGCCTTCAACATCCCCGAGCACGAGGACAGGAACGTGAATCGAGGGGAGGATCGGGCTGAAGTCGAACTGGCGGCGACACTCCGCGATGAGGGCGCCGGGCGCACAGGACGCTCGCTGCCACCGTGCGAACCACTCCTCTTCCGAAGCGCCCTGTCCCTCGGCGCCGCTCCATCTCAAGCTGCCCCAGTCGGCGCGAATGTCCTCGATCATCGTCTCCCATGACTCCCGAGTGGCGCCCCACGGGGTCTCCGCGGTTCGGTCGGTCGTCACAAGCGGCGACTCCAGGATCAGGCCGATCGTCCGGTCGGGGTGACTGGCTGCGAAGTGAGCACCGACATAGCCCATGAAGCTGGTCGAAAACACCACGGCCCGCTCGGATCCGGCGGCATCGAGCACGGCGAGCAGATCGTCGACGGTGGTGTCGATCGGTGGGACATTCGGGGGCGAGAAGCGATCCGAACAACCGTAGCCGCGACGATCCGTCACGATCAGACGCGCGTGACCAGCGAGTCCACGCAGAAACCTGGCGAAGCAGGGACTCTCCCAGTTCATGTCAACGTGGGACGCGTAGCCCTCCAGGTAAAGGAGATCGACCGGTCCTCCACCAACCACCTGGTAGGCAAGCGCGAAACCATCGCTCCACGCATAGCGCGTTTCGGGAAGCCCCATCTCACGGAGATGCTCCCACATCTGACCGGGCGTCACGGTTCGGCCGGCCAAGGCCGCCGAAGAACCCGGGTCGCAAAAGACGAGACACGTGCCAATGAGACGTCGCT
>JAWVDZ010000177.1:0-4233 GCA_033856955.1 Gaiellales bacterium | reverse complement strand
CAGGAGCCCACGCGGTGTCTTGCCCAGATGAACTCCGTATATGGGCTGCGCCACCGCGCGGACTCCTGCTGGTCAGCCGCTCGTCAGCCATCCACGGGGCACCCTGTTGGGCGCTCTGGCCACCACTTCGCCCTCGAGCACCTCGAGTTCATCCTCGGCAAGATCTTCATCGTCGAACCCAACCATAACCGTGTCCGCCAGAAGAACTGCCGCTCGAGCGCACCGTACACGTCGATCACGCCGCCGGGGCCGGAGCGCAGCTCGGAGGGATCCGCGGCGACGAGGATTCGGTCGCGCGGATTCATCCCGGCCAGCGGGCGTGCCGATAGTGGGATTGGGAAGAGTGGCGCCCCTGCTACTCTGCCCGTACGGGCGGCGGCGTGTCGCCCCGTGAGGTTCCTTCTCTCTCCCGAGGGCCGGACCCTCGCCCTGAATGGACGCGGCCGTCCCGGCCGACAAGGAGAGAGTATGAACGACACGACCTTCCGAGGCCTCGGCGTGAGCGCGCCGATTGCCGACGCGCTCGCCGCACAGGGCATCCTCGCCCCGTTCGAGATCCAGGCGCGGGTGCTTCCCGATGCGCTCGCCGGCCAGGACGTGCTGGCCAAGGCGCCCACCGGATCGGGCAAGACGCTTGCCTTCGGCATCCCCCTGATCGAGCGGATCGATCCGGCCGGCGCGACCCCGACCGCCCTGGTGCTGGTGCCGACGCGCGAACTGTGTGCCCAGGTGGGCGAGGTGCTTGAGACGCTGGGCGCGGCCCTCGGTATCCGTGTCGCCACCGCCTACGGCGGAGTCGGTCTGCACGAGCAGGCCAAGAAGGCCGCCCGCTCGCACCTGCTGGTTGCAACTCCCGGCCGGCTTGAGGATCTCGCCTCGCGGCGGATGCTGAAGCTGGACGGCGTCGTGATGCTGGTGCTGGACGAGGCCGACCGGATGCTCGACATGGGCTTCCAGCCGCAGGTTGACCGGATCGTTCGGCGACTTCCGGCAGAGCGTCAGACGATGTTCTTCTCCGCGACGCTCGACGGCGAGGTGGGGCGGCTGGCCCGCAGCTACACCAGCGACCCCGCCCGGCACGAGGCCAATCCTGAGGCCGAGACCGTGGAGGAGGTCGACCACCGCTTCATGCAGGTCACCCCCGAGACCAAGGTGCAGACGCTGGTCGAGCTGCTGACCAGCGCCGACGGCCACGCGCTCGTGTTCGTGCGGACGCGCCGCGGCGCCGACCGCTTGCTGGCCAAGCTGCGCGAGCGCGGAGTCTCTGCGGTCGCGATGCACGGCGACATGACCCAGTCCGCCCGAGAGAAGGCCTGGGAGCGGTTCGAGACCGGCAAGGTGGCGACGCTGGTTGCGACCGACGTCGCCGCACGCGGACTCGATCTCGACTCGATCACGCACGTGATCAACTTCGATCCGCCGGACGACAACAAGGGCTACGTGCACCGGGTGGGACGCACCGGCCGTGCCGGCCGAAGCGGCATCGGGGTGACCCTGGTGACGCGCGACCAGCAGGCCGACGTCAGCCGCATCGCCGCCAGGCTCGACCTGGGCGTGGAGTTCACCAACTCCGGCATGACGGTCGCTCCGCCCAAGCTCGTCTACACGTCACGCAAGGCCCGCGGGCGCCGCGGCTGGTGAGCGGCGAGCGGCTGCTCGACTGGCGCTCGCTGCTGCGCGACCCGTCGCTGTTCGACACGCTGGTCGGGCAGAACGAGTACCTGGACGAGTTCGTGCGCGTGCACAAGACGATCAACTGGCCCAAGCACCTGGACGAGCGGCCGGGGCTGGTGCAGCGCTTCTCGTGGGCGCTGCCCAGCGACGAGGCACTGGACGCGATCGCCCGCTACGCGCCGGTCGTCGAGATGGGAGCGGGCGGCGGGTACTGGGCGTACCTGATGCGAGAGCGCGGGATCGACGTGCTGGCATACGACCGCGAGCGGCCCCACGACGAGAACTACTTCGCCCGGCACCTGTGGACCCGCATCGACCACGGGCGGCCGAACGTGCTGGGCGATCACAGCGACCGGTCGCTGTTTCTGTGCTGGCCGCCGAGCGGAAGTGCGATGGCGACCAACTGTCTCAAGACCTGGCGTGGCACGCACCTGATCCACGTCGGCGAGTGGCGGCTCTCGACCGGCAGCCAGGGGTTTCACGACCGGGTCGAGGCCGGCTTCGAAATGGTGGAGAAGGTCTCGATCCCGCAGTGGGAGGGCATGTACGACATGCTCACCGTGTGGAGGCGTTTGGCGCGGTGACCGACCGTGGCGGCCGGGGGGGCGGTGCCAGGCAGACCGGCGTTCGTTCAGCCGGTGCTGCTCGTGCCGGTGCTGCTCGTGCCGCCGCTGGATGTCGAGGGGTCAGTGGCCGGCACCGTGGCCGTGACGGTGGCGGGGCTGGACGGCGTTGACGCGCTGTCAAGTGTGAAGATCGAGTAGCAGTAGGTTGATCCCGCTGAGATCGCGGTGTCGACCTGCGAACTGCGTACGGAAGAGCCTCCGACACCGGTGCCGCTCGACGGGCCGGCCGGGCAGGCAGAACCGTCACCGCGGCGCACGACTATCTCGCTGACGTCTCCCGTGGCCGGTAGCGTCCAGGTCAGTGTCAGCGCCCCCGCTGTCGACGTATCAGCGGCGGGATCTGTGGGGGAAAGAGGCGGAGCCGAGCCGGTCGTGGTCGAACCGGCGGTGCCGTCCGTCGTGCCGTCCGAGGTTCCCCCGGACGGCACCGGCGGAGTCGCATCACCCTCATGGCTTCCGGCGGAGCCAGTCCTCTGGCTGTGGTTCTGGTTCGCGATGCCGCCGCCGGTTGGGTCGGAACCGGCGCCGTTGCGAAGCGCGTGTGCCGCGGACGCCAGCGTGCCGCGCTCGTAGGGCTGGATCGGGTGGTACTGATCGCGCGGCCACCAGGTGTACGCCACGAACGCTGCCATCGTTGCGGCTACTGCGACTCCTGCGCCACGAAGCAATGGTCTGCCGTCCGTTCGCGTCCAGTACCCCCGCGAGACCCGTACCCCGACGCGCCAGAACGTCGCGACCAGTCCGGCGACGGGCAGCACCAGCGCCAGAGCCTGCACCACTGCCAGGACTACGCGAGGATACGAACCGGCGTTCAGCGCGTTCCGTGCGGCGTCCCACTGGGTGCCCAGTGATGACCAGGCGGTGGCGATGAGCCGGGGAGAGGTGATCGCCATCAACCCGAACATCACAGCCAGCACGGGTACCAGGATCACCACCCAAGCCGTCACGGTGGCGCGCGCCCAGGGCTTCAGCTCCTCTACCCTCGGGTCCATTTCCCGGCCGGGGATCAGGCTCGCCAGAACCGGCTTCACGCGGCTGAACATGTCAGGCACGCCGGTGAGATCGCTGATGATGTAGTAGCCGTCCAGTCTCAGGAACGGCAGAAACTGATGCACGATCTCGACGTGCTGCAGCGGGATCATGATCAGCAATGGCTCGAAGCCGGTCGCCAGGTAGGCCGCCCCCGTCGCCAGGATGAAGATCACGTTGAAGTACACGCCGCCGAGGTCCGCCCTCAACCGACCCGCCTTGCCGAGGCGATAGGAGTCGGTGATGTCGGTGTAGAACGCCGGCCAGACGATGTAGATGCCGACCCCCATGACGCCCGGCCGGGCACCGCCGTAGCGGGTGGCCGTTGCGTGGCCGCACTCGTGGAAAGCGGCGGACAGCACAACCAGTCCCAGCACCATCAGCATCAGCAATGGGTCGAGGAGGATCTGGCGCACGGACTGGGCAACGCCATGGTCGACGAACAGCCAGTAGTCGAGCACGCCCAGGGCCGCCAGCACGGCCAGCACGACAGGCGGCAGGAAGAGCGGCCGGAAGATCGTCGTGACGGCGCTGACGGCACGTTCCGGCACGACCGCGGTCTTCAACTTGAGTGCGAGCATCGGGTCGAGGCCGGTGATCGGAACAACGTCATCGCCGGGCGACTCGACGATGCCGAGCGGCCGCAGCTTTTCCTCGATCAGGTATTCCAGGTCGTCCGGGCTCAGCTCACGACCGATCAGCTCGGTGACGCGACGGGCGATCTCGGAAACGTCGCGACGTCCGTCGATCTGCTCGGCGACGGTGTAGAGAAATTGGTGAAGCTGTATGACCTGGCCGTCCGCGCGCCGCGCGATCAGCGGCGGCTCCTTGAGGCCGGAGCCCTCGAACTCGCCGATCAGCTCGATCCCGTCGGCGAGCTCGGGCCGGTCGGACCCGCCCGTCC
>JAWVDZ010000176.1:0-3396 GCA_033856955.1 Gaiellales bacterium | reverse complement strand
AGCGCCGCAGTGACTACGGCCAGCATGATCATTCGTCGCATCTCAGCCGCTCCTTGTTCGGGATGAAAACGGATACTGAAAACACCGTAGATCCACCTTCGCCGGTCCGCCAGGGATCCCCGCAAGCTGTCGCGAAGGCGTGACCGAACCGTTACGAAGTCGTCAAGGAGGATCGGGCGCCGGCACGTCGGGCGGCTCCGCTCCGGCCACCGCCGCGGCGCTTGCCACCATCACGAGCGCTATGCCGGCCCACTGGGCGATGCTGAGCCTCTGGCCGCGGATCGCAAGGCCGGTCAACGCCGCCACCGCCGGAGCGACGCTCAGCACCAGCGCATAGGTTGCCGACCGCAGCCGCCGCAGCGCGAGTGCGTCCAGCGTGCCGGGAAGCCCTGTCGACAGCAGGCCCACGGCCGCCCCGAGCACGATCACGCGCAGGTCGAGCAGATCGGTTCCGGCGCTGAACGCGGCGATGATCAGGGCCGGGCCCGTGGCCACCACCATCGCCACGGCCAGGCCCTGGGCACCGGGCAGCGTGCGCGCGGCGCGGGCCGAGAGCGCGATGTAGCCGCCCCAGCACGCACCCGCTCCCAGCCCCAGCAGAACGCCGGAGGTGGTGACCGGACCATCGACGCCGTGTGCGAGCGCCAGCACAAGCACACCGGGCACCGCCAGCCCGACGATGCAGAGGTCGCGCAGACGCCGCGAGCCGACGATCGCAATCGCGATCGGCCCGACCATCTCGAGCGCCACCGCGACGCCCAGCGGCACTCGCTCGAGCGCGAGGTAGAAGCTCACGTTCATGCTCGCGATCACCACCCCAAGCCCGGCCAGGGGGAGAACCTGGCGACGGGCCAACCGGCCCAGAGGCGGCCGCGAGGTGCCCATCAGGAAGGCCGCCGCACCGCCCAGGCGAAGCGCCACCACACCCAGCGCTCCCACCGAGGAGAACAGCGCGATCGCGATCGCAGCGCCGGACTGCACGGACACCATGCCCAGCACGGTCGCCACCACACCGGCCATAACCGCCGAACGCGGCCTGGCCGGGTCAGCCATCGAAGCCACGCGGCGTTCCAACGCGAAGCGGTGCCTGGCACGTTCGAGCAGCGGCGGTCGGGATCACGCAACCAACCCTATGACGACGAAGCCCCGGCCGGGCGAGGTGCCCGGCCGGGGCCGATCGTCAACGAGCCCGGTACACGATCCTTCCGCGGTTCAGGTCATAGGGCGAAAGCTCCACCTTGACCCTGTCACCGAGCAGGATGCGAATGCGGTAGCGGCGCATCTTGCCGGCCGTGTAGCCGATGGTGGTGTGGCCGTTGTCGAGTGCGATCCGGAACATGCCGTTTCGCAGCGACTCGGTCACCTCACCCTCCAGTTCGATCTTTTCTTCCTTGACGCTCATGCGCCTCCCAAGCTCGTCGCTTAGACGGGAGTGACGCCGGTTGCCTCGGGACCCTTCGAGCCCTCGCGAGCTTCGTAGGACACCTTGGCACCCTCCGCCAGGGTCTTGAAGCCATCGCCAGCGATTGAGCTGTGATGGACGAACAGATCCTTGCCACCATCATCCGGGGCGATGAATCCGTACCCCTTCGAGTCGTTGAACCACTTAACGGTTCCAGTTGCCATAATCGACACCTCCTTCCACATACCTCACGAACGGGTTTGGAAGGCGGGATTGCGCAACCGAACGAACGTTCCTAGAGTTCGCCTGACACTCTAGCATGATACGGGCGCCGGCGCGGCTTGCGTTCCCACGGGCAAACCCGGTACGGTGAGCCGGATGGCAACCGAAATCCGCTCGCAGATCGACCAGGGAATCACGCTCCCGTTCAGCTGGTTCGCCGATCCGGCGGTGTTCGCGCTCGAGCAGCAGCGGATCTTCGGCCGCGGCTGGCAGTACGCGGGGCCGGCCGAGTGGGTCGCCGAGCCGGGCCAGTACATGACCTGCCACGCGGGTCTCGTGCCGGTGGTCGTGGTGCGCGATCACGACGGCAATCTGAACGGCTTCGTCAACATCTGCCGCCATCGCGCGACCGAGGTGGCTCAGGGAAACGGCCGGCGGGAGACGCTCCAGTGCCCCTACCACGCCTGGACGTACGGCCTCGACGGCTGCCTGCGGGCGGCGCCGCGGTCGCAGCTGGAGCCGGAGTTCGACCGCTCCCAGCTGGGCCTGCTGCCGGTCGCCGTCGACACATGGGGGCCGATGGTGTTCGTCAACCGCGACCTCGACGCGCCGCTGCTGCATGATGTGCTGGGTGGCCTGCCGGCCCTGCTCGAGACGACCGGCTTCAGCTTCGAGGGACTCCGTTTCCGCGAGCGGCGCGAGTCGGAGCTGGCGGCCAACTGGAAGGCCGTGGTCGAGAACTTCCTCGAGTGCTACCACTGCCCGACGGCGCACCCCGGGTTCTCGAAGGTGATCGACGTCGATCCGGAGGCCTACCGGCTCTCGTCCGACGTCTGGTCGTCGAGCCAGGTCGGCCATGTGCGCCGCGACGTGCTGGACGGTGGGGGCACGCCGCCCTACCGGCCCAGCGGCTCGACGGCGGAGGCGGCGCACTTTCACTACCTCTGGCCGACCTTCACGCTGAACGTGCTGCCCGGCCCGCCGAACGCGGCCATCTTCGTGTTTGTTCCGCTCGACGCCGGGCGAACGATGACGGTCACCGACTACCTGTTCGGCGACAGCGCCACCGACGAGCAGATCCGCGACATGATGGATTTCGGCGACCAGGTCGGATCTGAAGATCAGGAGCTGGTCGAGTCGATCCAGCGCGCCGCCGCCTCGGGCGGCCTCGACCACGGCCGCCTGATGGTCGCCAGCGAGCACCTGATTCAGCACTTCCAGCGGCTGGTCGAGAGCGCGCTGGCTTAGAAGCTCTAACGGAATGAATCGTGGATGGATGGCGGATGGCACGCCAGCAGGAGGCGATGGCGCGTCGCAGCCCATATACGGAGTTCATCTGGGCAAGACGCGAGATCGCCTCCCGCGCCAGCGTGACGCCGCCAGCCGCCGCGAGGCATTTCGCTAGAGCTTATAAACTCCTCCGATCATGGCCGGAGCCGTCGAACAGATCTTCATTGCCGAGTTCGAGTCACCGGCGTTCAGCGTCGATTCGGTGCTTGCCGTCACCGGACGTGGCCTGGACGGCGACCGCTACCTCGCCCCGGAGGACGGATGGGCGCCGAGCGGCACCGCGATCTCGCTGATCGAGGCCGAGGTGATCGAGGCGGTGCACGAGGAGCACGGCATCGACCTCTCCGGCGGCCGGTCACGGCGGCAGGTGATCACTCGCGGCGTGCGGCTGAACGACCTTGTCGGCACCGAGTTCAGCGTCGGGCCGATCAGGTGCCGCGGCGTCGAGCTGTGCGAGCCGTGCCTCGCGCTGTCGCGGCTGA
>JAWVDZ010000175.1:0-2579 GCA_033856955.1 Gaiellales bacterium | reverse complement strand
AGTCGTCCATCGCCAGCCGCACGCCCAGTGCCTTCATCTCCTCCAGCCGCAGGATCGCGAGGTCGGCGTCGGCCATCATCAGGCTCTCGGTGATCTCGAGCACCAGCGTCGCCGGATCGATGCCCGTATCGCGGATCGCGCGCCGCACGTCGCCGACGATGTCACCCTGGTTCAGCTGTCGTGGCGAGAGGTTGACTGACATCGTCAGCCCCGGATCTGCGGGGAAGGCCCGCTGGAGCACAACGGCTTGGGCGAACGCCTCGCGCAGCACCCACTGGCCGATCGGCACGATCAGGCCCATGTCCTCGGCTGCCGGGATGAACTGGCTGGGCCCGATAACGCCCCGTGTCGGATGCCGCCAGCGAAGCAGTGCCTCGACTCCCGAGACGACCATGTCGCCCAGCCGCACGACCGGCTGGTAGGCCAGCTCGAACTGGTCGGAGTCGATCGCGCGCTGCAGGTCGGCGCGCAGCTCGAGCCGCTCCAGCGCCTCCGCGTGCATCGACTCCTCGAACACGCGATAGCCGCCCTTGCCATCCCGCTTGGCGATGTACATCGCGACGTCGGCGTTTCGCAGCAGGTCGGCCGGAGTGCTGGTGGTGCCGCCCCGGACGATCGCGATGCCAATGCTGGTGCGGACGAACACCTCGGTCTCCTCGAGCTGGATCGGGGCTGCGAACGCCTCCAGGATCCGCTCTGCGACCTCGGTCGCCTCCTCGTCGTCGGTGACGCCCTCCAGCAGCACGGCGAACTCGTCGCCGCCGAAGCGCGCGGCGGTGTCGGTCGGTCGCACGGTCGCGGCCAAGCGCCGTGCCACCTCGATCAGCACCCGGTCGCCGGCGCCGTGGCCGAGACTGTCGTTGATCGTCTTGAAATCGTCGAGATCGCCGAACACGACCGCCAGCCCGCTCTGCTCCGAGCTGGCCCTGGCCAGCGCGTGCTCGACGCGGTCGGCGAACAGCGCCCGGTTTGCCAGCATCGTCAGCGAGTCATGGAACGCCTGGTGAGCGAGCTGCTCCTCGAAGGCCTTGCGCTCGCTGACGTCGCGGCTGTTCAGGACGATGCCGCGGACGTGCTCGTCGTCCAGCAGGTTGGTGTGCAGCACCTCGAACTGAAGCCAGCGCCCGTCGCGATGGCGCAGGCGGCACTCGATCGCCTCGGGGCCGGCGTCGGAAGCGCGCGATCCCTTGCTGAGCACGGCCAGCAGGCGTGACCGCTCCTCCTCGGGCAGCAGCGTGTCGAAGCGGATGCCGACCACCTGCTCGGTGGCGTAGCCGAGCACGCGCTCGATCGACGGGCTCTGGTAGAGCACGGTTCCGTCGGCCGCGACGACCGTGATCAGGTCGCTCGAGCGGGCGACCAGCGAGCTGAAGCGGGCCTCGCTCTCGCGGCGGTGGATGTCCTCGGTCAGCGAGGTGCTCTCGAGCGCCA
Organism: Gaiellales bacterium; assembly: GCA_033856955.1. Classification (GTDB taxonomy): domain Bacteria; phylum Actinomycetota; class Thermoleophilia; order Gaiellales; family JAICJC01; genus JAICYJ01. Next base: position 1,148 of record JAWVDZ010000175.1, on the reverse strand, counting down.
GCGAAACGCTGGTCGCCAGTGCCTGCAGCGCCGCCAGCTGGCTGGACGACATCGGGGTCGGCCCGGCGGCGACCAGCGCGCCACGGGCCTCGTCACGCACCTCGAGACCGACCACGTGCACGGCGCGGGAGGTTGCAGCGACGCCCATCTCGGTGAGCGCGTCGATCGGCAGCTGGGCGAGGGCCGGGCCGGAGGCCGCAACCAGGGTGCGCTGGGTGGTTGCCGGCGAGAGTGTGCGCTGTTCGGAGCGTCCGTGCTCGTCGATCAGCTCCAGCCGCTCCTCCGTCAACAGGTAGAGCCGCACTGCGAAGCCGGGCCCGGCCAGGGTGCGAGCCGCCCCCAGCGCGGCCGCCGCGATCTGATCTCGGGCGCTGGCCGCGACCAGCGCGAGGCCCGCTGCGCGAAGCGCCCGCTCGCGTTCCACCGAGCGCTCCTGCTGGCGGACGAGCACAGCCATGCGTGCGACGACCAGCAGGAAGAGGCTGCTGGAGGATGCGATCATGACGCGCATGTCGATGCCCTGGGCGCCGCCCACCAGCACCTGGGTCGCGGGGGCGATCAGCGACGCGACCGTCAGCACCACCAGCCGCGAGCGCGAGAGCTTCACCTCGCGTTCCGGCGCCGGCTCCTCCAGAGAGCGCATCGAGGGATGGAGGGCGGCCGCGCCCCAGCACAGGTAGTAGGAGATCCAGCCCGCGTCCAGCCACCACTGGCCGTTGTAGGTGCCGCGCAGGAGGAACAGGCTGTACACGAAGTCGGTTGCCAGCAGCGAGACGATCGAGGTCGCCAGCAGGTAGAAGCTGGGCGCGCGGCGTCCTGCGTCCACCGCCAGCCGCAGAGCTCCTGCCAGCAGCAGGATGTCCATCGTCGGGTACGCGATCGAGACGAGCCTCGCCACCAACCCCTGCGAAGTGTCGTGCACGTAGGGCGAGATCAGCACCGCCCATGAGATCACGCCCAGGCCGATGGTCAGGATCAGCGAGTCGATCAGCGTCGCCCGCTCACCGCTCGGGTTGCGGCGTCGCGCGATCAGCAGCATGCCGGCGAACAGCGCCGGGTAGAGGGCCAGGTAGATGCCGTCGCCGATCGACGGGAACGGCACGTCGTGATGGGTGAGGGCTGGGTAGCTGTAGGTGTAGGCGTCTCCG
>JAWVDZ010000174.1:0-5353 GCA_033856955.1 Gaiellales bacterium | reverse complement strand
TGCACGCGGTCAACGACGGCGTCTCCGAGATCACATCCGGGCTCGAGGGGCGGACGCTGTTTGGATCAGACGAGTTCGACGAGCGGGTGCTCGACCTCTCGCTGCGGCTGTCCGCGGGGGCCTTCATGCAGACGAACACCGAGATGTGCGACGTGCTGTACGGGCTGGCGCTGGAGTACGCCGGGCTGCGTCCGAACGACGTGGTGTGGGATCTCTACTGCGGGGCGGGCGCGATCGGGCTCTTGGCGGCGCCTCACGTGCGGCAGGTGGTGGGAGTCGAGATCTCGCCCGAGTCGATCGATCGGGCACGGGACAACGCGAAGCGAAACGGCATCGGCAACGCCGAGTTCGTGCTCGGCGACGTCGCCAAGGAGCTGCGACCGCTGCTCGAGCGCGTCGAGCGGCCGAGCGTGGTGTTCGTCGATCCGCCCCGGGCCGGGCTGACGCCACGCGCGGTGCGGAGGCTGATCGAGCTCGCGCCCGAGCGGATCGTCTACGTCTCCTGCAACCCCACCACGCTGGCGCCCAACGCCAGGCAGCTGACCGATGCCGGGTTCGGACTGAGGCGCGTGCGGCCCGTGGACATGTTCCCTCACACGCACCACATCGAGTGCGTGAGCGTCTTTACCCGTGAATGATTCCGGCCAGCTGCGCGACGCCCTCGGCGACGCGCGGCGCGGGCCGTGAGAAGTACGCGTTCGCGTCCACGCAGACGTGTGGAGCCGGGAGGCTGAAGCGGCTCGCCTCCCGCTCGGCGCGGTGGGCGTCGAATCCGCACGGCGCGACCACGATCAGCTCCGGCCGGGCGGCCGCCACCTGCTCCCACGTGGTCGCGAAGCTGGGCTCGCCCGCCTTCCCGAGCACGTCCATGCCTCCCGCCAGCTCGACCATCTCCGGCACCCAGTGCCCGGCGGCGAACGGCGGGTCGAGCCACTCGGCCACGAACACCCGCCGCACCGGCCGGTCGCGCACGGCGTCCATCGCGGCCACGATCGTGCGCCGCATGGTCGCCACCACATCGGCGCCCGCCTCGCAGGTGCCTCTCCGGCAGACGTCCAGCCGGTCGGCCAGCTGCCGGACGCTGGCCTCGACCTCGCCGATCGTGCGCGGGTCGAGCGAGATCACCTCGGCGTCGACGGCGCGCAGCGCGCCAACCTCGACGCTCGAGACGGCGCAGACGCGGCAGAGATCCTGCGTGATGATCAGATCCGGCCGCAGCTCCGCCAGCAGCCGCTCGTCCACCGCATACAGCGAGAGCCCCTCCAGCAGCGCGGCCCGCACGGCATCGTCGATGGCGGCGCTGTCGAGCTGCTGCGTGTCCACGCGGGCGGCCGTCACCACCGGCAGCGCCGAGACCGATGGCGGCCAGTCGCACTCGGCGGAGCGGCCGACCAGCAGGTCGCCCAGTCCGAGATCGCAGACGATCTCGGTCGCGCTGGGAAGCAGCGAGACGATGCGCACAGCCTGACGTTAGATGATCGCCGTCAGCGCAGGGCGTCGATCAGCAGGTCGGCACGCGGCGTGCCGAGCCCGGTGACATCGTCCCAGCCGGCCGTGGTGGCCAGCGAGCTGTCGCGGTCGAGCGACCGCAGCAGCGTCGCCACCGTACCGTCGGACAGCAGCCGGTGCCGCAGCACCGCCAAGGTTCCACCGCTGGGCGTGATGTCGTTGAACACCGCCGTCCCGTACAGCCGGTAGAGCGACGGGTTGAGGAAGCCGTGCGGGTGGCCGGAGGCCTGGTCGGCGAGCGTGGCGATGCCGGCCATCAGCGGCGCCGAGAGGCTGGTTCCGCCGATCCACGACTCCTTCTGCTCCGTGCCGCCGTTCGGCTTCGAGTACGTCTGGGTGAACAGCACGCCCGTCTGGGGATCCGCGACCAGCGACACGTCGGGCTCGCTGCGCATCGGCCCGTCGACGATCCCGTCCTGGTAGGACGGCCTGGCATACACCTGGCTGGCTCCCCCGCCGGCGCCGTACAGGAAGTTGCCGGGGAACCCGCCGCTCCACCTGCTGCCCGTCCACGACAGCTCGGTGGTGCCCCATCCCGTCTCCCACAGTCGCTGGCCTGCGGGTCCCACGGCCAGGCTTGTTCCTCCGACGGAGGTCACGAGCGGGCTCGAATCGGGGAAGCCGGCCGTGACGTGGCCGGTCACAGACATGTTGTCTCCGTCGTCACCCGAGGCGAAGAAGATGCCCATGCCCTGGGCCTGGGCCTGCTGGAACACCGAGTCGAGGGCGTGGATCTCGCCCTTGGACGCGAAGCGCTCGGGCATGCCCCAGCTGTTCGAGACGACGTCGGCGAGATGCTGGTCGACCACCTCGTTGATGGCCTGGTCGAGCCCGCGGGCGTCGTTGGCGGCACCGACGTAGACGATCTTGGCGCGCGGCGCCACGGCGTGCACCCATTCGACGTCGAGTGCCTGCTCGATGTACCAGTCCTGGGTGCTGGAGACGTCCTTCGGGTAGCGAAGCGTCCCGGGAGCGACAACCTCGCGGTAGTTCGGCTGCGGCAGCGCGAAGATGCGCGAGAAGCGGTCTATGTCGGCGCGGATGGTGGGGGAGAAGAACGCCCCCGTGATCGCGATGGTGCGCCCACGGCCGTCCAGGCCCGACGACCGCAGGCGATCGATGCCGTACGCGGATGCGATCTGGGACGGCGTGTAGCCGCAGATCAGCCACGGCAGCGGCTGGCCGTGTGCGAACGGGTTGGGGAAGTGTGTCGAGCTGTGCTCACCCCAGTAGTGCGAACACGGGCCGACGGACGTGCCGGTGGGCGGCGGCGGCGCCGGCGTCTTGGTGTGAGGCGCGGCCAGCGAGTAGGCGCTGTCCAGCCCGGTGACCGCGGTGATGGTATCGGCCAGCGCGTCGGGAACCCGCGGATTGGCGTCCGGCGAGCGCAGCAGCCGGCCGTCGACGCTGTAGATGCTCTCGTTGATCGAGAAGGCGTGCTCCACCTGGGCGACGGTGCCCTTGGCGGTCACGAACAGGTTGTTGTGCGGCACGGTCACCAGGTCGAATCCGCCGCTTCGCAGCCAGTCCGAAACCTGCTTCACCTCGTCTCGGGTGGGCGCGAACCGCGACCGGAACTGGGCCGGCGAGAGCCAGCGCTGGTAGTCCGGGCTTGCCGTATTCTGCTGATCGGCCAGCAGCTGGTCGAGCTGGGCCTGGTCGCGCCAGCCGATCCAGACCGAGAACACGACCTGCGCACCTGACTTGGCCTCGGAGCGGTGGTTGGCCGCCGTGGCCCAGGACGGGCGCGAGCCGTCGATTCCGGTGGTGTGCCCGGCTTCGGCCGCCGGCGTCGCGGCAAGCATGGCCAGCGCGGCGAGCGCGGGTACTGCCAATCGGCGGAGCGGGCCGGGAGAAGCCATCAAGCGTTGATCGGCATTCGAGCCGCCATGCGCTACTCCCGATCGGGTGAACCGGTTCTCCCCCTCACGAACGGCCGTCGCGAGGAGCCCTCAGGCGCGCCCGCAACGGGCCGGCGTTGACGGCCAGGAACGAGAGCGACAGGAGCGGCAGCGCGGGCAGCGCATGATCGAACAGGTATGACAGCATCAGCGTCGCTCCGAACGAGGCCGTCATCGCCAGCCAGCTCGCGTCGCGGCGGAGATGGAACCTGGCGGCGGCGGCCAGGAAGACCGCGAAGAAGACGAAGTCGCTCGCCCCGATCTGCGCGACTCCCTCACTGCCGAGCGGGTGGAACGCAAGCGTGAACGCGTTCAGCACCTCGACGTGGTGCTCGACGATCACCCTGGTCGGGCCGGCGGCGACGCTGTAGATGTCGACCGCGGCGATCAGGAGCGCTATGCCCACGATCTCGGCCGTGCTCTGCAACAGCGACCCCAGGGCGACGCCCAGCACGCTGGCGGCGCAGAGCTTGGCCAGGGTGGCCGGGGTGCCCGGGTAGCCGGCCCAGATCAAGAGGGCGGTGACCGCCACGGCGCCGCCGAAGGCACCCAGCAGCTGCAGCCCGACAGTGGTCGGCGGCCGCATTGCGCGCGGCACCAGTGTGGCGAGGGGGATCGAGATCAGGCTCAGCCCTGCCACCTGAATCGCCGTGACCGCCGAGCCGGCGATGTGCGGCGCGACCTGGTCGAACGCGGCCAGGGCGGCCAACGCGGCCGCGACCTGGATCAGTACGGCGGGAGGTTTTCGTACCACTCGCCGAGCGCCTTGAACGCGGCCCAGAAGTCGCGCTTGGCGGCCGACTCGTTGAGCGACTCGTCGATGTCCGGGACGGCCAGCAGGTCGATCGTGGGCGTGAAGCGCTGCACGCTGCCGATCGTGTTTGCGACCGCACCGGCGAGCGGGAACTCGAGCGAGTTGACGAAGTCGATCGCGGGCTCGCCCATCACCACGACGATCCCCGGCTGCGTGATGTGGAGCTCCCGGGTCAGCCAGGCGCGTGATCGCTCGAGGTCGTCGTCCGACGGCTCGACGTCCATCTTCAGGCAGAGGCTGCCGTACAGCTTCAGCGGGTCGATGCGAAGCCGCTCGATGCTCTTCAGCACCGCCTGTCCGGCGCGGCCGAAGAAGGCCACTCCCTCCTGGATCTCCGCCTGGGTGGGGCGGTACTTGAGCAGGAAGATGTCGGCCAGCGGATGTCCGGTGCCGATCACCGGGGCCAGCGAGGGATGCTTCTCGCCGACCCAGGTCGCGATCTCGTGACCGAGCTGGTTCGTCTCGGCGATCGCCCGAGCCTGATACTTCTCGTAAATCTGATCGTCCGGCGAGCTCACACCGTCATATTGGCGCATCGCGGGTGGATACCTCCACTCGTTCCCCGATCGCGGCGCGGAAGGCCGTTTCTCGTGTTTGTAAAGACTTCGTTTTGCAGGAGAATTTCGCCGGCGCCTCGACGATAACGGGTGTGAGGCCGCGCGGCACGAGCGGCCGAGAACACTGGGGGGTCTGATCATGGCAACGGCAATCGCGCTCGATCCGGTCACGGAACTCGAGCAGAGGGTGGAGACGGTGAACGGCGTTCAGCCGATCATCACGATCGCGGACGACATGGCGCTGGTCTCGTACCGCCTGCCGGGCGACGTTCTCACGCAGGTGTGGCTGCGCGGTGAGTGCGGCTGGAGCATGCGCGGCACGGACACCGTCTCGAGCTGACGTGGGAACGCTGCGTGCGGCGTCGGGGCCCCGCACGCAGCGATCAAGGTCGGCGTCGCCGCGGTCGATCACAGGGGTGTGAGCTTTCGCCTGACACCGTCCCGCGCGGTCCTGCTCCTGGCTTCGATCGCGCCGGCGCTTCTGTACCTCACGGCGCGCCGGCTGCTGGCGGGAGAGTTCGAACTGCCCACGCTGCACCTGGTCGCGGTCACCGGGGCGGCCGGCTTCGCGG
>JAWVDZ010000173.1:0-4001 GCA_033856955.1 Gaiellales bacterium | reverse complement strand
GAGCGGCCGTGGCCGCGCAGGTCGTAGGCGACCACCATCCGGCCGGGTTCGAGCATGCGAGCCAGCCGCTCGAACCGCCTGGCGTGGCCACGGAAATCGTGCAGGCAGACCACCGGCGGCAGCTCCTCCGAGCCCCAGCGCAGAATACGGAACGAGGACATCGGGGCCATTCTACGGCGCGCGGCGGCGCGATCCGATCTGGCTCAACCGCCCAGCACGCCCGGCAGCGCCGGACCCCGCCGCAGCCCCTCGTAGGCGGCGTAGGCCTCCTTCGCGTCGGTCGTCTCGTGTTCGACCGAGGCTCCATACCGCAGCGCCACCTCGGACACCGGGTAGACGACCCCTTCGCCGCGGCCGCGCGCGCCGACCATCAGGATCACGCAGGGGCGGTCGCCCGCACCCACGAACACATGCTCGGTCCAGGGCGGGCAGTGGACGAAGTCCCAGGCCTTCAGCGGCCGCTCCTCGCCCTCGACCAGGAGCAGGCACTCGCCCGACAGCACCAGGAAGTCCTCCTCGCTCTCCTCGCCGTGATACATGCAGTTGGGCTGACCGGGCTTCAGCACCTGGATGTTGATGCCAAGCTCCTTGAACCTCGGCTCGCCCTCGAACAGCACCGCGGAACCCAGGTGCTCGGTGTGCACCCACTCCGAGTCAAAGGCGTTGATCACGAACCAGCCCTCCCCGCGCGGACGAGCCCCGTTCTCACCCTGCTCGATCACCGCTTCCGGCACCATGCGATCCCCCTGTTTCGTCGATGGTCAGTGCGTGACGGCGCTGATCCGGCCCGACGCTGCGAGCCGCTGCTCCTCGGCCCGGTAGCTCGACCGCACCAGCGGCCCCGCGAACACCGATCCAAAGCCCATCCGCTCGCCCTGCTCGCGCATCCAGGCGAAGTCCTCAGGTGTGACCCAGCGGTCGAGCGGCAGGTGGCGCTCGGTGGGCTGGAGGTACTGGCCGATGGTGACGATGTCCACGCGGTGGTCACGCAGGTCGTGCATCACGCCGGCCACGTCCTCGTTGGTCTCGCCCATGCCGACGATGATGCCGCTCTTGGTTGGCAACGGCGCGGCGTCCGGCCAAAGCTCGGCCCACACCGTCTTCGCCCGGTCGAGCAGGTCGAGGGCCTTTCGGTAGTCGCCCTTGGGGCGCACGCGGCGGTAGAAGCGCTCGGCCGTCTCGATGTTGTGGTTGAAGACGTCCGGCCGCGCCTCGAGCACCGTTCGCAGCGCCTGCTCGCGGAAGCCGAGGAAATCGGGCACCAGCACCTCGACGCCGCAGTCCGGGTTGCGCCGGCGGATGGCGCGGATGGTGGCGGCGAAGTGTCCGGCGCCCTTGTCGGGCAGGTCGTCGCGGTCGACCGAGGTGACCACCACGTGCCGCAGTCCCATCCGCTCGACGGCCCGCGCCACGCGCAGCGGCTCCAGCGGCTCGGGCGGAGCATCGGGCCGTCCCGACGTGACGGCGCAGTAGCGGCAGGCACGGGTGCAGACCTCGCCCATGATCTGGAAGGTGGCCGTGCCGCGGCCCCAGCACTCGCCGATGTTGGGGCAGCGCGCCTCTTCGCAGACGGTGTGAAGGCCGCCTTCGCGCATGATCCCTTGCAGCTCGGCGAAGCGTGTGTTGCCGGACGGCGCCCGCACCTTCATCCACTCCGGCCGCTGGCGGGCAAGCTCGGAGAACGGCATCAGACGGCCACCGGCAGCGGGTCGAAGGCGAGCTGGAACTGCTCCGCCAGCGCGACCTCGAACACCTCGCCGACCTCCGCCACCGAGATGTCGCGGCCGGTCGCGGCCGCGATCGAGGTGAAGTCGGCGCCGCCCAGCCCGCAGGCGTCGAACAGGTCGTAGACGCCGAGGTCGAGGTTCACGTTCAGCGAGAGGCCGTGCGTGGTCACCCAGCGCGCACAGCGCACGCCGATCGAGGCGATCTTGCGCCCGCCCACCCAGACGCCGCTCGCGTGCTCGCCCGTGACCGTGTGGCCCTCGAGCTCGAACGCCGCCAGCGTCTGGATGATCGTCTGCTCGAGCGTTGCGACGTAGCGGTGCAGGTCCTTGCCGTACCCGTGCAGGTCGAGCACCGGGTAGCACACCAGCTGGCCGGGGCCGTGGTAGGTGGAGCGGCCGCCGCGGCTGACCTCGACCACCTCGATGCCGCGGCGGGTGTACTCGACCGCCGCCAGCAGCAGCTCCTCACCTCGCACCGCGCGCGAGCCGAGCGTAATCACGGGAAGGTGCTCGAGCAGCATCACCGTGTCCGGGATGGCGCCCTGGCCGCGGGCCGCCGCCAGGTCGTTCATGGTCGCCACGGCATCGCCGTACGGCGTCACGCCGAGCCGGTAGAGGTACGCACCGTTCACAGGCCGAACGCCTGCTCGTCCCAGCTCTCGAGGCTCTTCTTGATCTGGGCCATGAACTGCGCGGCGTAGGCACCGTCCACCAGCCGGTGGTCGTAGGAGAGGCAGAGGAACATCATGTGGCGGATCGCGATCGAGTCGTTGCCGTGGCGGTCGGACACCACCACCGGCCGCTTCACGATCGCCTCCACGTCCAGGATCGCGACCTGGCCCTCGGGGATGATGGGCGTGCCCATCAGGGCGCCGAACACGCCCGGGTTGGTGATCGTGAACGTACCGTTCGCCATCTCGTCCGGAGTGAGCGTCTTCGTGCGCGCCTTGTCGGCCATCTCGATCACCGAGCGCGACAGTCCGACCAGGTTCATCTCCTCGGCGTGATGGATGACGGGCACCATCAGCCCCTTCGCGTCGTCCACCGCCACCGCCATGCCGAGGTTGACGTAGCGCTTGATCAGCGCCGACTCGCCCCGCACCTCGGCATTCACCCATGGCCAGCTTCCGATCGCGTCGATCGTGGCGTGGGCGATGAATGGGATGTAGGTGAGGTTGACGCCGTAGCGCTTCTGGTACTCGGGCTTCCACTTCTTGCGCAGGTTGACGACCCCGGTCATGTCCACCTCGATCACGGTGGTGACGTGCGCGGCCGTGTCCAGCGAGTGGCGCATGTGGCGGGCGATCACCTTGCGGATGGTGTTGAACTGGTAGAGCTCCTCGTCGCCGCCGGCGACGGCCGGTGCAGGCGGGGCCGCCGGTGCGGCCGGGGCCGGTGGTTGAGGGGCGGCGGCCGGTGCGGGCGCGGCAGCGGGTGGCGCGGGCTCCTCCGCAGGCGGCGCGAAGTGGGGCACGTCGTGGATCACGGGCTGGGTCTGGGCGCCCGAGTCGATGAACGACTGCACATCCTTCTTGGTCACGCGGCCGCCGCGGCCGGTGCCCGAGATCTGGTTGACGTCGAGTCCGTGCTCGGACAGCATCCGGGCGACCACCGGTGAGATGAACGTCCGGCCCGAGCTGTCCTCCTGCTCGTCGTGGCCGTTGCTCGCGGCCACCGGCTGCGGAGCCGGCGCCTGCTCCGGCTGCGGGGCGGCCTGGGGCGCTCCCGGCGTCTCCTCCGCCGGGGCGGCCGCGGCCGGCACCGGATCGGCCGGCGCGGGATCGGCCGGCGCTACGGAGGCGTCATCGCCGGTCGCGATCACCGCGATGCGGGTGTTGACAGGCACCGTGTCGCCCTCGTTGGCCAGGATCTCGCGGACGATGCCGGTGGCCGGGGAGGGATTCTCGGTGTCCACCTTGTCGGTCGAGATCTCGACGATCGTCTCGTCGGCCTCGATGTGCTCACCGACCTGCTTGAACCAGCGCGTCACCGTGCCCTCGGACACGCTCACGCCCATCTGGGGCATCACGACATCGACGACGGTTCCTGTGGCCATGAAGGCGGCTCCTCGGATGGTGAGATCAATAGGCGGCGAGGCGCTCGATGCCCGCCAGTACGTCTTCGGGCTGGGGCAGGAACGCCTTCTCGAGCGGGGGTGAGAAGGGAACGGGCGTGTCCGGAGCGGTGATGCGCATGACCGGCGCGTCCAGGCTCTCGAACGCCTCCTCGCCGATCGTCGCCGCAACCTCGGCGCCGAACCCGCTGGTGTGCGTG
>JAWVDZ010000172.1:0-4379 GCA_033856955.1 Gaiellales bacterium | reverse complement strand
ACATCCCGCCGGAGGCGATCGAGCAGGCGGGCGTGATCCATCGCGCGGTGCTTCAGCTGGCCGAGGGCATCGAGGGCCTGGACGGCCTGCGCGACGTCTCGGAGCACCTGGTCGCCGTGCACACGCTCGAGGACGAGGGCGACCGCATCGTCCGGGACGCGGTCGCCAAGCTGTTCTCCAACGGCCAGGACCCGATGGCGGTGATCCGGTGGAAGGACATCTTCCAGGATCTGGAACAGGCCGTCGACGGGTGTGAGACCGCGGCGCACGTGCTCGAGAGCGTGTACCTCAAGAACCGATGAGCGATGTGCTGGTGTGGGTGGTCGTCGCCACCGCGCTCGGATTCGACTTCACCAACGGCTTCCATGACACCGCCAACGCGGTGGCAACGACCGTCTCGACGCGCGCCCTCAGCCCGCGCGTGGCGGTGGCGATCGCGGCCTCCATGAACCTGCTCGGCGCCCTGGTCTGGACGGCGGTGGCCAAGAACGTGGCCAGCGGCCTGATCGACGCCGACCTCGCCACCCAGCGGCTGCTGCTCGCGGCCCTGATCGGCGCAATCGCCTGGAACCTGGTCACCTGGTACCTGGGACTGCCCTCGTCCTCGTCGCACGCCCTGGTGGGCGGCCTCGTGGGAGCGGCGCTGGCGGCCAACGGCAGCAAGGGCGTGCAGTGGGACGGCATCTGGAACAAGGTCGCCATCCCGGCCCTCGAGAGCCCCGTGATCGGATTCTTCATCGCCGGCGGCGTGATCCTGGTGATCATGTGGGGCCTGCGGCGGTCGCGGCCGGCCCCGCTCAACCGCGGTTTCCGGTATGCGCAGATCGCCAGTGGCAGCCTGATGGCGTTCCTCCACGGCACCAACGACGCTCAGAAGACGATGGGCGTGATCACGCTGGCACTGGTCACAAACGGCACCATCTCGGGCACGCCCGACAACTTCGACATCCCCTGGGAGGTCAAGGTCGCCGCGGGCGTCGCGCTGGCGATGGGCACCTACGTCGGCGGCTGGCGGATCATGCGCACGATGGGCAGCCGCATCTTCAAGATCACTCCGGCGCAGGGCTTCGCCGCCCAGACCACGGCCAGCCTCGTGCTCTGGTACACGGCTCGGGCGGGATTTCCGATCTCGACCACGCAGGTGATCTCGGGCTCGGTGCTGGGAGTGGGGGCGGCCACCAACCCGTCAGCCGTGCGTTGGGGGATCGCGGCCAACATCCTGCTGGCCTGGGCGCTGACCCTGCCGGCGGCGGCCGCCGCGGCCGCGCTGGTGTACTTCGTGATCGGCCCGGTTACGTGATGCCCGCAGCTCCCGCCGCGCCGATCGAGTTTGCGATCACGCCGGTCGCTCCCTTCGACCTGGCCGGCTCGGTGCGTGCGCCGGACGCCACCCGCCGGGCCCTCGGCGGCGTGCTCTCGCTGGTGTTCCCGACCGCGGCCGGCGCGGCGGCCGCGTGCGTCTGGCAGCGGCCCGACGGCACGGTGTGCGCGCGTGTCGAGGCCGCCGATCGCGCATCTGCCCACGACCGGCTGGTCGAGCTGCTCGCCCTTCGGCTCGACACCCGACCGTTCCTCGCGTTCGCGGCCGCCGATCCGCTGCTGGCGCCGCTCGCCATGCGCATGCGCGGGCGGCGGCCGATCCTCGCCAGCTCGCCGGAGCACGCGCTGATCCGGGCCGTCTGCGGCCAGCTGATCCGCTCCTCGGAGGCCGCCCGGATCGAGCGCCGGATCCTGCGCGAGCTCGGCCGGCCGCACCAGGGGTTCGTGCTGGCACCCGACGCGCCGGCGCTCGCGGCGGCGCATCCCGCTCTGCTCGAGCGGGCCGGCCTCTCGCCCAAACGCGCCGTCGTTCTGACCCGAGCCGCCCGGCGGCTACGACTGGACGCGCTCGCGATGGAGCCGGCGCAGACCGCCCGGCTACGGATCCTGCGCGAACCGGGCCTGGGCCGCTGGTCGGCCGGCGTGCTGATGATGTACGGCTTCGGCCGCCACGAGCTGGGACTGTCCGGCGATCTCGGGCTGGTGCGGCTGGCGGACGCGCTCGGGGTGGACGAGGCGACGATGCTCGACCGCTACGGGGAGTGGCAGGGCATGGCCTCATTCTGGCTGCTCGGCCACCCGATGGCGGCCAGGCACCGCGTGCCGATGGCAGCGCGGCGCTAGCGTCAGCGCCGCGCTGCCTCGATGGTGGTGGTCAGTGGCGGCGCGAAGTGTGGCCGATACCCGAGCATGCCAGTCCGACGCCGATCAGCATCAGGATCGCGCCGGCGGAAAGCACTCCGACGATCACCCAGCGAAGCACGGGGATGCGCGCGCCGACCGACGTGTCGACGACGACGTGCCGGGAGCCGTCGGCGTTCATCGCCACGGCCGTCCAGTTGCCCTTCTCGATCGGCCAGCGGATCGTCTGCGTGCCGTTGCCGGTTGCCTGGACGCGCCAGAAGCTCTGGACGGTCGGCGGCTTGGGTCGGGCGGTGCCGGGTCGATCTCTGTACGTGACGGAGAACGGATCGAACTCGAAGTCGGTCACCGCCTGGTGGTCCACCCGGGCGAGATAGCGCTCGACATCGCTGGTTCTGGCGATGCCGACGAACACGGGCTTGTCGGAGCTGACCCTGATCTGCACGGTGCCGAGGTGGTCTCCGAACAGCCGCGGCGTCTCGGGGCCGATGTCGAGGGAGTCGGACGTGAGGGCGTAGGAGTTGGTGGCGAGGGTCCTGGTGTTGGTGGTGAAGAAACCCGAGCTGTCACGCTTGGTGAGCTGCCAGAGCCCGGTGGCTCCGGCCGCCAGGAGCAGGATGGCGATCAGCAGCGAGATTCCCGCGCCGGTCAGGAGAAAGACGCGGCGGGGAGTGTCAGAGCCGGTTGCCGGTGGGCCGGCGACGACGGTCGAGGTGGGCGAGGGGCCGCTTGATGCGGCGTGTGATGGGGTGGGAGGTGTCATAGAGACAGAGTCGCTCGACGCGGCCCGGAGAGCCCTACGGCGAACAGGCGTCTGTGTGGGTGGTAACCCCACGCCGGGAGGTGGGGGCGATCCCGCGGCAGGAGCCAAACCCGGCCCCGGTAGACTCCACGCATTGTGGTGAAGTGGTTGCCGAACGCGCTTACAGCGGCCCGGCTCGTGGCGGTGGTGCCGTTCACGATCCTGCTGGCCAGCGCCGACGATGCCCTCAGCACGGGGGCGGCGGTGCTGTTCGCGGCCGCCTCCGCCACCGACTTCCTCGACGGCTACCTGGCCCGCCAGGCGCACGCCCAGAGCCGATTCGGCCGTATCGTCGATCCGCTCGCCGACCGGTTGCTGATCAACCTGGCGCTGATCCTGCTCGTCTACCACCAGCGCCTCGAGTGGTGGCTGGCTGCGCCGGTGTTGCTGCGTGACGCGCTGCTTGCGGCCGTGTTTCGCGCCCGCCACGAAGCCACCGAGGTGCGCGTGAACCTGATCGGCAAGAGCGCCACCGCCGCGATCATGCTGTCGCTGATGCTGCTGATGCTGGTCGAGGACGGCTGGCCGAAGGCGATCTACGTGTTCGGCGTGGCGCTCTCGGTGGTAGCGGGTATTCGCTACTTGAACGAACCACAGGGAGGACTCGAATCAAGGCCGTCGTGATGGCAGGTGGCGAGGGCACCCGCCTTCGCCCGCTCACCTCCAACCAGCCCAAGCCGATGGTGCCGATCGTCGGAAAGCCGTGCATGGAGCACATCATCGAGCTGCTGCGGCGGCACGGGATGGACGAGATCGTGGTCACGGTGGCCTACCTGCCACAGGTGATCCGCGGCTACTTCGACGACGGCGAGTCGCTGGGAGTGTCGCTCCACTACTCGGTCGAGGAGACGCCGCTGGGCACCGCGGGCAGCGTCAAGCACGCCGAGGCGCTGCTGGACGAGACGTTCGTGGTGATCTCGGGCGACGCGCTGTGCGACTTCGACCTGACCGAGATCGTGCGCCAGCACAAGGAGAGCGGAGCGGTGGCCACGCTGGCGCTGAAGTCGGTCGAGAACCCGCTCGAGTTCGGGGTCGTGATCATCGACGAGGACGGCCGCGTCGAGCGCTTCCTCGAGAAGCCCTCCTGGGGCCAGGTGTTCTCGGACACGATCAACACCGGCGTCTACGTGCTCGAGCCGGAGGTGCTGAAGCACGTGCCGGTCGACGGGCCGTACGACTTCTCGAAGCAGCTCTTCCCGCTCCTGCTCGAGATGGGCCGGCCGATCTACGGGCACGTGATGGAGGGCTACTGGCAGGACATCGGCAACCTCGATCAGTACCGCCAGGCCAACTTCGACGCGCTGGACGGCCGCATCGCGCTGGAGCTGCCGGGCATCCGGCTGCGCGACAACGTCTATCTGGGCGACGGCGTGCAACTGCCGGAGCTGGGCCAGAT
>JAWVDZ010000171.1:0-5555 GCA_033856955.1 Gaiellales bacterium | reverse complement strand
TCGTGCTGTCCGGCAACCCGTTCCACTCGGCGCTGTCGCTGATCATGAACCTGGTCTCGCTGGCCACCATGTACCTGCTGCTCCAGGCCGACTTCCTGGCCGCGGCGCAGGTGATCGTCTACGCCGGCGCGGTGATGATCATGTTCCTGTTCGTGATCGCCTACCTGGGCGGCCGGGCCGACGAGCCGACGCGCGACATCCCGCGCTGGCAGCTGGCAGCGGCCGTCGTCGCGGGCGGCGCGATCGTGGTCGAGATCGTGGTTGCCGTGGCCACGCAGACGTTCGAGCTGCACACCGTCGTGGGTGACCAGTTCGGCAGTCCCCAGAACATCGCCGACGGCTTCTTCTCGCGCTACCTGCTGGCCTTCGAGGCCACATCGATCCTGCTGCTGGTGGCGGCCGTGGGCGGCGTTGTGCTGGGATCCAAGAAGCCCGCGTCGCGGGTCGACGAGCCAGACGCGTTCCCCGAGCGCGAGCATCACGAGCCCGAGCTGGAGCTGCAGGCGGCGGTGATGGGCGCCGAGACGGCGTTCCCCGTGCACCACCGGCCGCGATCGGAGGAGGACGCCTGATGCACGTCGGCGTCGAGTACTTCGTCTCGCTCTCGGCCGTCGTCTTCGGCATCGGCCTGTACGGCGTGTTCACCCGCCGCAGCCCGCTGATCCTGCTGCTCTCGGTGGAGCTGATGCTGAACGCGTGCAACCTCGCGCTGGTCGCCTTCTCGCGCTACTGGGGCGATCAGAGCGGGCAGATCTTCGCCCTGGTGGTGATGGGCGTCGCCGCCTCCGAGGTCGTGGTCGGCCTCGGACTGGTGGTGGCGGTCGCCCGCCGCAAGGCCGAGCTGGACGTCGACCGGATGACAACGCTCAGGAACTGACATGGAATCAACCATCTGATGGAAACCCTCTCCTGGCTCTGTCTGCTTCTGCCCCTCGCCGGCGTCGCCACGCTGGCGCTGGCCCACACGCGGATCTCGCGCGTCACGGCGGCCTGGATCGGTACCGGCTTCGGCTTCGCCTCGTTCCTCTCGGCCGCGGCCGTCTTCTTCCAGGTGCTGGGCGAGGGCGAGAGCGGGCGCGAGCACGTCTTCAAGCTGTACACCTGGGCCGGCTCGAACAGCTTCACCGTGCCGCTCTCGATCCAGGTCGACCAGCTCTCCGTGGTCGAGATGCTGATCGTGTCGGGTGTCGGGGCGCTGATCGTCATGTACTCGATCGGCTACATGGACGGCGACCCCAAGCAGCGGCGCTTCTTCGCCTACCTCGATCTGTTCCTGTTCTCGATGCTGCTGCTGGTGATGGCCGGCAACTTCCTGCTGCTGTTGGCCGGCTGGGGCCTGGTCGGCCTCTCCTCCTACCTTCTGATCGGCTACTGGCACGAGCGGGCGGCTCCCGTCGAGGCCGCCAAGAAGGCGTTCGTGATGAACGCGATCGGCGACGTCGGGCTGGTGGTGGCGATCTTCTTCCTCGTCCGCGACCTCGGCACCACCGACTACCAGGCCGTGTTCCGCAGCGCCGCCGACGGGATCGGGGCCGGCTCCGCGGACGCCAACTGGATCGCTCTCGGGCTGCTGGTCGCTGCGGTCGCGAAGTCGGCGCAGATCCCGCTCCACACCTGGCTGCCGGACGCGATGGAGGGCCCAACGCCGGTCAGCGCCCTGATCCACGCCGCAACCATGGTCACGGCCGGCGTCTACCTGGTCGCGCGCGCGCACGTGCTGTTCGAGCTCGCGCCCGACGTTCAGCGGCTCGTGGTCGTGCTGGGGGTGGCGACGCTGCTGATGGCCGGCGCGATCGCGCTCGTCCAGACCGACATCAAGCGCATCATCGCCTACTCGACGATGAGCCAGATCGGCTACATGTTCGCCGCCGTGGGCGCGGGCGCGTACGCCGCCGGCATGTTCCACCTGCTCACCCACGCCTTCTTCAAGGCGCTTCTGTTCCTGGGCGCGGGGATCGTGATCCACGCGCTCGCCAACGAGCAGGACGTGCGCAAGATGGGCGGGCTGGCGAAGGCGCTGCCGCGCACGACGATCCTGATGTGGGTGGGAACGATCGCCCTGATCGGGTTCTTCCCGCTCTCGAAGGACGAGATCCTGGCCGGCGGGCTGGACAAGGGTGGCTGGGTGGGATGGCTGGTGTTCGCCGGCGGCCTCGCCGGTGCCGCCTTCACGGGCATCTACGCGGTGCGGCTGATGCGACTGGTGTTCTACGGCGAGCAGTCCGAGTTCGTCAAGCAGCACCTGCACAGCGGCCACGGCGAGGCACCCTGGACGATGTTCTGGCCGGTGGCCGTGCTGGCCGCGGGAGCGCTCCTGTCGGGCCTGCTCGCGGTCGGCTTCGGCATCACCAACGTGTTCGCCGAGTTCCTGGCCGAGGCCGCGCCCAACATCGAGCCGACGGCCGGTGAGGACTTCATCACCACCGCCATCGCCTGGTCGCTGGGCGCCGCGGGCGGCTACTACGTCTGGCGGCTGTACGACAGCCCGGCCAGGGTGCTGGCGGTGCGGCAGCGGTTCGAGACGATGGCGATCATCGCCGAGGCCAAGTTCGGCTGGGACGAGCTCTACTACAACATCGGATACCGGCCGGCGGTGTGGACGGCGACCATGCTCGACCGGGTGTTCGAGCGCTGGCTGATCGGCGGTTCGATCTGGGTCGCGCGCACCGTGGTCGACACCGTCGCGCGCGGCACGGCGGCCGCCCAGTCGGGCGTCGTTCGCCAGTACGCGACCGTGCTGGCGGGCGGGGCCGCGATCGTGGCCGTCTACTTCCTTGGCAGGGCCAGCCTGTGACCGTGGCCATGATCGTGCTGCCGCTGATCGCCGCCCTGGTGGTCGGCTTCGCACCGCTTCCGCGCGCCGCCGGCGAAGGGCTGGCGCTGGTCGCCGGCCTGCTGGAGCTGGTGTTGGCGGCCGTGGCCGTGATCGGCTTCGACATCGGCGGCGGCAGCCAGTTCGTCACCGACCAGCTCTGGATCAACAACTTCGTGGGCCACGCGGACGTGCGCTTCCACGTGGCGATGGATGGCCTCTCGCTGTTCATGGCGGCGCTGACGGCGGTCGGCGTGCTGTCGGCGATGTGGACGGCGGTCTACGCGCACCGCGAGCGCCCGCGTGCCTACCTCGGGCTGCTCTTGCTGCTCCAGGCGGCGCTGATGCTGCTGTTCACGGCCCGCGACCTGGTGCTGTTCTACGTCGGCTGGGAGGTCATGATGATCGCCCTGTTCGTGCTGATGGGCGTCTGGGGCAGCTCGCGACGTCGCTTCGCCACGCTCCAGTTCGTCATCTACTCGCTGATCGGATCGCTGCTGATGCTGGTCGCGATCGCGACCCTGGGCGTGCAGGGCGGATCGTTCGACCTGGCCACGCTGGCCGGGCAGGGACGCGACTCGGCCTGGCTGTTCCTCGCGTTCTGCGCCGCCTTCTGCATCAAGGCGCCGATGTTCCCGCTGCACGGCTGGCTACCCGCGGCCTACCGCGAGTCCACGCCCGAGGTGACGGCGCTTTTGTCGGGCGTCGTCTCCAAGGCCGGCGCCTACGGCCTGATCCGGTTCGCCGTGCCGCTGTTCCCGGCCACGGCGCACTCGTGGAAGTGGCTGTTCCTCGGCCTCGGCCTGGCGGGGCTGCTGTACGCCTCGATCGTCGCCTTCCGCCAGCCCGACGCCCGCGGCGTGATCGCCTACTCGAGCCTCGGCCAGATGAACCTGATCGTGATCGGCATCTTTGCCCTCAACGACAACGGCTACACCGGAGCCGTCTTCCAGATGGTCAACCACGGCGTCGTCTCGCTGGCCGCCTTCCTGCTGATCGGCCTGGTCGAGCTGCGCACCGGCAGCGATGCCTTCCGCTCGCTGGGCGGGCTCGCCAACCGCCGGCCGGTGCTCTCGACCGTGCTCTTGGTTGCGGCCCTGTTTGCGCTCGCCGTGCCCGGCTCGAGCGTGTTCGTGTCGGAGATCTACATCCTGATCGGCGCCTTCCAGCAGCAGGCGCTGCTGGGGGCGGCGGCGGCCTGCGCGATCGTGCTGGCGGCGATGTACATGCTGCGCTGGTACTCGGCCCTGGCGCACGAGGATGACGGCCCGCTGGTGAACGAGCAGACCGCCGACCTGCGCCCCGGGGAGCTGGTGGTGGCGGTGCCGCTGATCGTGATCCTGCTGGCGATGTCCGCCTGGCCGTTCGGCGTGATGGAGCGGATCGCCCCGCCCGGGCAGTCGGCGGCGCTGATCAGCTCCGACCGAGGGCCTGGGCTGGGGACGCCGGTGGGCTACCCATGACCACGGTCCCCGTCTCCTGGTCAGCGATCGCGCCCGAGATCGTGCTGCTCTCATGCGCCTGCGCGCTGCTCACGTTCGCGATCTTCCTGCCGGAACGTCTTGCGCGACCGGTCTCGGTGGTGGTCTCGGTCGGCGGCCTGATCGGAGCGATGGTGGCGCCGATCGCCGAGTGGCACGACGCCGCCCGCGGGCCGTTCGACCACACGCTGCGGATCGACGCGTTCGGAAACGGCGCCCGGCTGCTGATCTTCGCCGCCGCGCTGCTCTCGATCGCGATCGCATGGGGGATGCCCCGCATCGCTGACCGGGTGGTCGAGTACCACGCGCTGCTGCTGGCGGCCGCGGCCGGCATGTCGCTGCTGGCGGTGGCCAACAGCCTGGTGATCCTGTTCATCGCCCTGGAGCTGTTCTCGCTCTGCCTCTACGTGCTGGTGGCGATCGAGTCGGATGAGCTGCCCGGTTTGGAGGGCTCGCTCAAGTATCTGGTGATCGGATCCGTCGGCGCCGCCTTCCTGCTGTACGGGTCAGCACTCGTCTACGGCGCGACGGGCAAGCTGGAGTTCGACCGGATCGCGACGGCCATTCGTGGCGGCGACGCCAACTCCGGCGTCCTGCTGCTGGGCATCGCGCTGATGGTCGTCGGGCTCGGCTTCAAGTCCAACGCGGCGCCGTTCCACATGTGGACGCCCGATGCCTACGAGGGCGCCCCCACACCGGTCACCGCGTTCATGTCGGCCGCCACCAAGACGATCGCGCTGGTCGTGACGCTGCGGGTGCTGGTGGCCGCGTTCAGCGAGAACTCGCAGGTGTGGGAGGTCGCGATCGGCGGGCTGGCGATCGCCTCGTTCGTGATCGGAAACCTGGCCGCGCTGCGCCAGACGAACGTGAAGCGGATGCTGGCCTACTCCACGGTCGGCCACACCGGCTTCCTGTTCACGGCCGTGGCGGCTCACAGCGAGCTGGGGACGCGGGCACTGCTCTACTACCTGGCCATCTACTCGCTGATGAACCTGGGCGCCTTCGCCCTGGTCGCGATCCGCGAGCGCGAGCTGGGGCGCCCGGTCGAGATCCCCGACTTCGCGGGCTACGGCTATCGGCGGCCGCTGCTGGCGATCGCGATGGTCACGTTCATGCTCTCACTGGCCGGCTTCCCTCCCACCGGCGGCTTCATCGGCAAGCTCTCGATCTGGTCGGCCGCCGTCGACGCCGGCCAGACCTACCTCGCGGTCGCCGGCGTCGTCGCCACCGTTGTCGCACTGGCTTACTACCTGAAGATCCCG
>JAWVDZ010000170.1:0-2688 GCA_033856955.1 Gaiellales bacterium | reverse complement strand
CGGCCACCAGCGGTTGCGCTGCATGGCCACCAGAGGCGTTCCCTCCAGCACCGCCCGGAACACGGCGTTCAGCCGGCCGTACGTCCACGTCTCGTCGGGCCCGCCCACCAGCACCACCGCGGCGTCGCGGGGATGCTCGGCCAGCTCGAGGCCCTCCAGGTCGCCGGTGGCGCCATCCTCGACCAGCGCATAGACGGCCGCGTCCGGGTGGTGGCGGCGCAGGTGCTCGGCGGCGGCGGACGCCGCCGTGACGATCCGGCCGGGATCGAAGTCGAACCCGATCGCAGACAGCCGCGCGGCGATCACGGCCCGCGTACGGCCGGTCGTGTTGGTCAGGATGGCGAGCTCGATCCCCCGCCGACGCAACTCCTCGACCGCCTCCGGCGAGCCGTCGATCGGCCGCCAGTCGACGTGCAGCACGCCCTCCATGTCCAGCACGATCCCGGCCGGAGCGTCGCTCACCGAAGCGCCGCCTCGATCATCTGCCGCGCCAGCGGCGCCGCCACCGCGCCACCGACGCCGCCGTGCACGATCAGCACCGAGACGACCACCTTCGGCGCCTCGGCCGGCGCATAGCCGACGAACCACGCGTCCGACTTGGTGTCCGGGCCAACCTCGGCCGTGCCCGTCTTGCCGTTCACGGTCGCGATCGAGCTCTGGGCCTGGGTGCCGGTTCCATAGCTGACAACGGCGCGCATCATCTCGGCGATCTCGTCCGCGACCGTACGCGTGATCACCCGCCGGGGCGTCGACTGGTCGCTCTGGGCGTGCGGCAGGCGCGCCAGCCAGGGCGGGTGGAGCACTCCGCGGGACGCGATCACCTGGGCCACCGAGGCCATCTCGAGCGGAGTGGCGGTGACGCCCCCCTGGCCGATGCCGGTCACGCCCAGTCCGGCGTCGGTGTCCAGCAGGGCAGGACGTGGCATCACGCTCTCGGGCACCGGGTAGGCGATCTGCTGCGGACGGCTGAAGCCGTAGAGGTTGGCCATGCTCGACATGCCCTCGGCGCCGATCTGGATCGCCAGCGGCGCGAACACCGAGTTGCAGCTGTGGGCGAACGAGTCGAGCAGCGTGCCCCCGCACAGCTCGCCGTGGAAGTTGCGCAGCTTGAACCCGCCCAGCAGCGCGTAGTGCGCCGGCTCGTAGTAGGTGTCGAGGGTGGCGGTGTGGGAGGTCAGCGCCGCCGAGGCGGTCACGATCTTGAAGGTCGAGCCGGGCGGTTGGCGGCCGTCCAATCCGATGCCGGCCGCCGCCCGCACCGCCCCGTTGCGCGCGTCCAGCACCACGATGCCACCGAACTGGCCGGCCAGCAGGCTGGTGGCTGTCTCCTGAAGCGAGGCGTCGAGCGTGGTCACCACATCGCGCGGGCGGCGGCCGTGGTGCCGGGCCAACAGCCGTCTGCCGGATGCACCGGCCGCGACCAGGTCGAGCCGCGGCGCGCCGGCCAGCACGTCATCCAGCGATTGCTCCAACCCGCCCTGCCCGTAGCGGCGGTCGCTCGACCAGCCCTGCTGCAGCCGGGCTCGCCGTTGGGCCGCCGTCGCCGGCCCGTCCACATAGCCGGTGATCAGCGAGAACGGCGCGCCCTGCGGGTACTCGCGGGCATCGGCCGGTCCGCGCGCGAGCACCGTCAGGTCGCTCGCAAGGATGGCTCCCCGCGAGTGGGGCTGCACGACGCGACGTGCCAGGTGCTCGCCGGCGGCCAGTCCCGGCCACGTCAGCTTCTCGGTCCACGCCACGCGATAGCCGTTGCCGACACGCACCACCGGCAGGGCGAGGCTGGCCTTCTGCACCCCGAACAGCCGCGTGCGAAGCGCGACCGGCGCGTAGCCGACGCCCCCCTGCACGCGCTCGCCGCCCTCGAATCTCAGCGAGCGCAAGGTGGCCTGCGAGGCGGCCTCACGGTAGGAGCCAGTGAACGCGGTGTACGACTCGGAGCGACGGGCCTGCACGGTCAGCTGGCGGTACATCGTGCGATAGTCGCCGGCCGCCCAGGCGATCGCGAACCGGCGCACCACCGCGCGCGGATCCGGCCCCCGGTGGGTGACGCCGGGGATCGAGCTGCCTCCCCGAAGCGCGTAGATCGCGCCGGCCGCTACCGCGGCCAGCGTCAGCAGCAGGACGGCGACCGTCAGCCCGCGGCGCAGCCTGCGACGCGGACTGCGCACGTGCGTGCCACCGGCGCCGACCATCGCCGTAGTGTGCCTCACGCCTCTGCTGCCGGGCCCCGGTCGAGCAGCGACCGGCCTCGAGCACGGTCGACCGAGCTGACCGTGACGTCGATTGCGTCGCCCAGCCGGATTCGCCGGCCGCTCGAGAGGCCGATCATCGCAACCGCGAGCCGGTCGAGCTCGAATCGCTCCCGGCCCAGCCGCCGGGCCGGCAGCAGGCCCTCGAAGACGTCGCCGAAGCGGACGAACACCCCACCCTCGATCATGCCCACCACCTCGCCCCTGAACGGCTCCCCCCAGCCCCGCTCGAACAGCACGTCCTGAAGCAGGAAGGCCAGACAGACGTCATCGCCGCGCCGCTCGATGCGCGCCGCCAGCCGCTCGCGCGAGCTGCTGTGCTCCGCCATCTGGGCAAGCTCGGAAGGCTCGAGCGCGACCGGCTCCGCGGCGCCGATGTGGGCCAGCAGCGCGCGATGCACGATCAGGTCGGGATAGCGCCGGATTGGCGAGGTGAAGT
>JAWVDZ010000169.1:0-4220 GCA_033856955.1 Gaiellales bacterium | reverse complement strand
GCGTCGGGCTCGTCAAGGACGGGGCGTGAGCGCCCGCCGTACGCTGGTCGCGGGCGGCACCGTGGCGACCGACCGGGCGGTCTTCCCCGGCGACATCATGATCGAGGACGGCCGCGTGGCGGCGATCGGCAGGCGGCTGCCGACCGACGGCGTCGACGAGCTGATCGATGCCGCAGGGCTGGTGGTGATGCCGGGAGCGATCGACATGCACGCCCACTTCGAGGATCCCGGCCACACCGAACGCGAGGACTTCACCACCGGCACGATGTCGGCCGCGGCCGGAGGCATCACGACCGTGATGGAGCATCCGCTCACCTATCCACCGGTGACGACCGCGGAGCTGTACCGCCAGAAGCGCGAGATGGCGCGCCACAAGGTGGTCGTCGACTTCGGCCTGTGGGGCGCGCTGACAGCGCCCTCGATCCCCGAGATCGGGGCGCAGTGGCGCGAGGGCGCGGGCGGATTCAAGGCCTTCATGCCGATCTCCGACCCCTCCTATCCGCATGTCGACGATGCCGAGTTCCTCGACGGCATGCGCGAGGTGAAGGCGGTCGGCGGGCTGGTGCTGGTGCACGCCGAGAACGACTCGCTGCTTCAGGCAGGCATCGCCCGCATGCGCGCCGCCGGCCGCCGCGACCCGCTCGCCCTGCACGAGGCGCGGCCGCCGTTCGTCGAGGAGGAAGCTGTGCACCGCGCGCTCTACCTCGCGGAGCACGTGGGCGTGCGGATCCAGATCGTGCACGTCTCCAGCCCCGTCAGCGCCGACCTGGTGCGGCGCGAGAAGCGGCACGGGCGACCGGCCACGATGGAGATCTGTCCGCACCACCTGCTGCTCGATCTCGACGACCTCGTCCGGCTGGGTCCCTATGGGGCATGCGCTCCGGCGCTGCGCGAGCGCCCGCTGGTCGAGCGGCTGTGGGACAGCGTGCTCGACGGCACCGCCGACTGTCTCGTCTCCGACCACAGCGCCTACCCGGCCGCGGAGAAGGATCCCGGCTGGCAGGACATCTTCGAGGCGCTGCTCGGCTGCCAGGTGATCCAGGAGACGGTGCCGCTGGTGCTCGACGAAGCCTTCCACCGCCGGGGCATGCCGCTGGACGCGTTCGTGCGCTTCTCGTCCACCAACGCGGCTCGCATCGCGGGGCTGTATCCGCGCAAGGGCTCGCTGCTGCCTGGATCGGACGCCGACGTCGCGATCTACGACCTCGACGGCGAGTGGCAGGTCGATGCCCGCAGCCAGCAGTTCTCGAAGAATCCCTGGTCGCCGTTCGACGGCCGCCGGGTGCGGGCGCGGGTCGTGCGTACGCTGGTGCGGGGCGAGACGGTGTACGCCGACGGCGAGATCCTGCCGGCGCCCGGCTCGGGCCGGTTCCTCTCCTGCCACGATGACAACGCCCTGGCCGCACCTCCGCAGCCGGCGGCCGCGCGATGACGGCGTTCCGGCTCGCGCTGCTGAATCCCAACACTGACTCTCGCCACACGGTGGCAATGGCCGACGTCGCCCGCCGGGCACTGCCCGACGGGTGCGAGGTGACCGCCGTCAACGCCACGCGCGGGCCGTCGTCGATCGAGAGCGAGGCCGACGCGGCGATCGCCGCCGCTGAGGTGGTCAGCCTGCTGAGGTCGACCGAGCCGCACG
The DNA here is from genome assembly GCA_033856955.1 of Gaiellales bacterium. GTDB lineage: Bacteria > Actinomycetota > Thermoleophilia > Gaiellales > JAICJC01 > JAICYJ01. The sequence goes on along the minus strand of JAWVDZ010000169.1, from coordinate 2,581 downwards.
ACGCGTACCTGGTCGCCTGTTTCGGCGACCCCGGACTGGAGGCGGCCCGGGAGCTGACCGACGCGCCGGTGGTCGGGATCGGTGAGGCGGCGTACCTGGCGGCCGGTCTGATCGCCAAACGGTTCGCCGTGATCACCACGCTGGCACGCGGCGTGCCGGCGCTGGAGGACGCGATCAACACGCGCGGGATCGGGCGCCGCTGCCTGGCGGTGGTGCCGCTCGAGATCCCGGTTGCCGACCAGGGCGGCCACAATCCCGGCACCACGCCGGCGATTGTGGCCGCCGGCCGGCGTCTGGCGGCGGAGGGTGCCGAGGCGCTGATCCTGGCCTGCGGCGGGATGGCGGACGTCGCCGCCACCGTCGAGCGGGAGGTGGGGCTGCCGGTCTGCGACGGTGTCTCGTTCGGCGCCACGCTCGCGCATGCGATGTGGCGCTGCGGCCTTCGCACCAGCAAGGTCGGCGCCTACGGCTGGCCGGAGCCGATCCCCTACCTTGACATGCCGGACAACGTCGCTCCGCGAGAGGGCTGAGCGTGCTCGCGGCAGCGTTTCGCGAGTATGGCGGACCCGAGGTGATGGTGTGGGAGGAGCTGCCGGACCCGTTGCCCGCGCCGGACGAGGTGCTGATCGAGGTGCACGCCTGCGGCCTCAACCACAGCGACCTCGACTCGCGTGCCGGCACGTCTCGCTGGCCGTTCACGCTGCCGTGGGTGCTGGGCGCCGAGTTCGCCGGGTATGTGGTGGCGGTGGGGGACGGCGTCGAGCGGGTGGCGGTGGGCGACGCGGTGACCGCCCACCAGCAGTACTCGTGTGGAAGCTGCGCACCCTGCCACCGCGGGCGCCCCGACCTCTGCGAGCGGTTCGTCGTGTTCGGCACCGACCGCTGGGGCGGCTACGGACAGCTCGTGGCCGTGCCGGAGCGAGCGGTGATCCCGCTGCGTGGCAGCGAGGACTTCGTGATCGCGGCCGCCTCTCTGTGCGTCGTCAGCACGGCCTGGTCGATGGTCGTCAGGGTGGCCGGCGTCCGGCCCGGTGAGACCGTGCTGGTGCCGTCCGCCTCCGGCGGAGTTTCGGGTGCCGCGGTGCAGGCGGCCCGCATCGCCGGCGCGCGCGTGATCGCATCGGCCGGGTCCGGCGAGAAGGTCGAAGCGGTGCGGCGGCTGGGGGCGGACGTCGTCTTCAACCACCGCGAAACCGCCATTGCAGAGGCGGTCTCGGAGGCGACCGGCGGCCGCGGCGTTGACGCCGTGATCGATACCACCGGCGGCCCGCTGTTCGGTGCTCACCTGGCCGCGCTCGCCACCGACGGTCGGCTGGTCACCTGCGGCGCGCACGCCGGCGAGGTGGTGTCGCTCGACATCATCGAGCTGTTCCGTCACGGCCGGCGGATCCTGGGCTTCAGGGTCGCCTCGCCCGACGAGTTCACCGACGCGCTGGCGATGGCGCTGGAGGGGCGGATCACGGTGCCGGTCGACCGCACGTTCCCGCTCAGCGCGGCCGGCGAGGCGCATGCCTACATGGACGAGCGACGACACGTGGGCAAGATCGTGCTGGTGCGGGAATGAAGGTCGTCTGCTATCTCGCCCACTGCCTGCTGAATGCGAACGCGAAGGTGGGCGAGGGGGCACGCTGCGCCGGCGTCTTCCCCCCGATGCTGGCGCTGCTTCGCGAGCGCGGCTGCACGATCCGGCAGATGCCGTGCCCGGAGCTTGCATTCGGCGGCACGCACCGATTCTGGGCGGTGCGCGAGCAGTACGACACGCCCGCCTTCCGCGCCCATTGCCGCGCCCTCGCCGCCCCGGTCGCCGAGCTGATGCGGGCCGACCTCGACGACGGGGCGCGGATCGTTCTGATCGGCATCGACGGCAGCCCCAGCATGGGCGTCGAGCTGACGGGATCGAGCGGCGAGTGGGGCGGGCGCCCGCACAGTCCGCGCGACGAGGACTACCCGATCGCGCCCGGTCGCGGTCTGTTCATCGAGACGCTGGTCGAGATGCTGGGAGATCGCATCTCCGGCGTGCGGACGGTCGGCATCGGGCAGGATCTGGTGGACTACGACGAGCGGGCCGATCTGGCCCGTGTCGCCCGGGAGATCGAGCCACCACCCGAGGCCGGCAATGCGGGGTGACGCCCGGTCGCGCCGGATCGCGATCGTGTCCGATCGCATCCTCAACCCGCAGCCCGGTGAGCCCGACACGCTGGGACGCCTTGCCGGCGACGGATGGGGCGTCGTCGCGCTACCACCCGATGGGCTCGACGGCGCGGCATGGCAGGCGTGGGCGGCACCGCTCGTGGATCAGGTGGTGACGTTCCTTGGCGACGACTACGAGGTCGCCATCTGCGGGCCGGAGAGCGAGGAGACCGAGCGGTTCCGCGCCGCGTTGCGTGCGACTGGCTGGTCGATCGACCGCGTTCTTCCGGAGCTTTGAGCTAGCCGCGTTCCGACCAAGCCTGCTCGATGGCCTGGCGCAGCAGCTCGGGCGGCTGCGCCCCGGCCAGCCCGTAGCGGCGGTCGATGACGAAGAACGGCACGGCGTTGATGCCGAGCTCGGCCGCCTCGCGCTCGTCCGCGCGCACCTCCG
>JAWVDZ010000168.1:0-2972 GCA_033856955.1 Gaiellales bacterium | reverse complement strand
CCGGTGTTCTGGTTCGTGTTCGGCATCGGTCTTCTGATGGCGCAGTACACGATCACGGGGTACGACGCGTCGGCCCACATGAGCGAGGAAACCCAGAACGCCTCCCGCTCGGCGGCGATCGGCATGGTGATGTCGGTGGTCGTGTCGGTGGTGTTCGGATTCATCCTGCTGGTCGCGGTCACCTTCGCCATCCCCGGCCCGGTCGGCGACACCGCGTCGAAGTACGGCTTCGCAGTGCAGTACATCTGGCAGACGGCAATGGGTGACAAGTGGGCCGAGTTCCTGCTGGTGATCGCGTGCATGGCTCAGTTCTTCTGCGGGCTGGCTTCGGTCACGTCGGCATCGCGAATGATGTTCGCGTTCTCGCGTGACGGTGCCGTTCCCGGCCACCAGCTCTGGAGAAAGGTGTCCCACGATCGCGTCCCGGTAAACGCCGTGTGGGCGATTGCCGTGCTGTCCTGGGCGCTGATGCTGCCGACGCTGAAAAACCCCGTGATCGGCTACGCCGTCGGCACCTCGGTGGCCGTGATCGGCCTCTACATCGCATTCGTGCTGCCGATCATCCTGCGCTACCGCAAGGGCGAGAGCTTCGAGCGCGGCGCCTGGCACCTGGGCCAGCACTACCGCTGGATCGATCCGCTGGCGATCGGTTGGATCGTGCTGATCTGCATCCTGTTCCTACTGCCGCTGTTCCCGGACGGCATTCCTGGCAACTCGGCGGTGGCGGGGAACAACCACTTCCTGATCAACGTCAACTGGCTCGACGTCAACTACGCACCGCTGACGGTGGGAGGAGCGTTCCTGCTGTTCGGCGGCTGGTGGGTGGTGTCGGCAAACAAGTGGTTCAAGGGCCCGATCCGGATGGGCTCCGAGGAGGAGCTGGCAAAGATCGAGGCCGGGCTCGAAGGCGGCTCGCCGGCCACCTCCGGCGACTGAACGACGCTCGTTCGACGACCCCTCGTCGCCATCCGGCGGCGGGGGGTCGTTGTGCGTCTGGCGGGGGTCCCTGAACGGGACCAAAGATTCGCCGCCCCGGCTTGCCTTCCGTCCCCCAACCGAACGAACTTTCGAGTCACCTCTACGATCCGTCCGACTGGCTTCAACCTACTCGGCTGCCCTGAGCGGCGCAGAAGGAAACCTACGCCAGCCGTCGCCATGTTGCAAGGCGGTTATTCCCGCATTTTGCGCATATTCGGATCCGGCAACGGAAGCTGAGGCCGATCTCAGGCCCTGCGACCTAGACTCACGCCATGATCGACCTCTCCCGACGGCTGGCCGTGGCACGCGGCGACGAACCGGCCGACCTGGTGGTGCGTGGCGGGCGCGTGCTCTCGGTGCATACGCGCGAGTGGCTGGACACCGACGTCGCGATCTGCGACGGCTGGATCGCCGGCGTCGGCTCCTACCAGGGCCGCGAGACGATCGACGCCGAGGGCCGCCACGTCGTGCCGGGGCTGATCGACGCCCACATGCACCTTGAGTCGTCGCTGCTGCTGGTGGACGAGTTCGCGAAGCTGGTGCTGCCGCTCGGCACCACCACCGTCGTCGTCGACCCACACGAGATCGCAAACGTGCTCGGCAGCGATGGCGTCCACTGGCTGATCGACGCCTGCGCGCACCTGCCGCTGGACGTCTTCTTCATGGCCCCGTCCTGTGTGCCCGCCTCCCAGTTCGAGTCGCCGCTTCGGCCCCTCACCCCGGGCGACTTGGAGGGCCTGTTGCGGCGGCGGCGCGTCCTGGGGCTGGCCGAGATGATGAACTTTCCCGGGGTGATCGGTGGCGACCCGGCGGAGCTGGCGAAGCTGGCCCTGCGCGGGGCCGGGCATGTGGACGGCCATGCGCCCAGCGTGCTCGGCGCCCGCCTGCAGGCCTACGTGGCGGCGGGGATCCGCTCCGACCACGAGTCGACCACTATCGAGGAGGGCCGCGAGCGGCTGCGGTCGGGCGTCTGGCTGCTGATCCGGGAGGCCTCGGCGGCGCGCAACCTGGACTCGCTGGTGCCGCTGATCGGCGAGCTCGGCCCCGCCCGGATCGCCTTCTGCACGGACGACCGCGAGCCGTCGCACATCGCCCACGAGGGCCACGTCAACTCGATGGTGCGGCGGGCCGTCGAGCTGGGCGTCGATCCCCGCGACGCGCTCACGATCGCCTCGCACAACGCCGCAACGTGGCACGGCCTGTCCGACCGCGGCGCGATCGCGGCCGGACACCGCGCCGACTTGCTGCTGCTTCCCGACCTGGAAGGGTTCGTCCCGGATCTGGTGTTGAAGCACGGCCGCCCGGTTCCCGAGATCGCGGCGACCGCCGCGCCGGAGTGGGCACGCCGGACGGTGCGGGTTCAGCCGATCTCGTCGAACGAGCTGCACACCCGATCGGACGGGACTCCGATCCGCGTGATCGGTCTCGTCCCAGGGCAGATCGTGACCGAGTCGCTGGTCGAAACGCCGACGGTGCGCGACGGGCTGGCGGTCGCCGACGCCAAGCGCGACCTGGCAAAGGTGGCGGTGGTCGAGCGGCATCTGGGCAGTGGCCGGATCGGACTCGGGTTCGTCCGCGGCTTCGGGCTGCAGCGGGGGGCGATCGCATCCACGGTCGCTCACGACGCGCACAACATCGTCTGCGTGGGCATGGACGACGGCGACATGGCGCGGGCGGTGGGACGGCTGGCCGAGCTGGGCGGCGGCATGGTCGTGGTCGACGCGCGCGGAGTGAGAGCCGAGCTCCCGCTGGCGATCGCCGGGCTGCTGTCAGACCAGCCGCTGGCCGTCGTGCTCGAGCAGAGCCGGCTGCTGGCGGAGGCCGTGCGAACGCTGGGCTGCGAGGTCGAGGCCCCATTCCACGCGATGGGATTCCTTGCCCTGTCCGTGATCCCGGCGCTCAAGATCACCGACCGCGGCCTGGTCGACGTGGAGCGCTTCGAGCTGGTACCGCTGGAGGCGTGATCGGGCGGGACCAAAGATTCGCCGCTCCGG
>JAWVDZ010000167.1:0-3075 GCA_033856955.1 Gaiellales bacterium | reverse complement strand
CGGATACCGACGTCGCCGGGGCGGTCGCGGCCGGCGTGGGCGTGACGATCTGGTTTCGGCGCCGGGACGAGCCTCAGCCGGACGGCGCGCGCGTGATCACGAGCCTGGACGGCGCGCTCGAGGCGCTCGACCTCGACCCGAGTTGACCGGGCGCAGCTCGTCGAGCACCTGTCCGACCCGCCGCATGCGCTCGGCGTCGCCCTCGAGGTCCGCAATCAGGTAGCGAAGCCAGAGTCGTTCGTCGCGGCTCAGGGAACGGGGGCGTGTCGGCAGCGTGCTCATCTCGGCACCGGCTGGCTCGCATGCTCGCGAGACACCCGGGGTCACGCCTTTCGGCGACGCGCCACTGAATCCTCTGTAGGTGTCTCTAGCGCTGCTCCAGGTCGAGCGCGACCGAGTTGATGCAGTACCGCTTCCCGGTCTGGGGCGGGCCGTCGTCGAACACGTGGCCGAGGTGCGATCCGCATCGCGCGCAGCTGACCTCGGTGCGCACCATGCCATGGCTGGTGTCCGTCTCGAGCGTCACGTTCTGCCGGTTCGCCGGCTCACAGAAGCTCGGCCAGCCGGTGCCCGATTCGAACTTCGCGTCGGCGTCGAACAGCTCGTTGCCGCAGGCCGCGCAGCGATACACGCCATCCTGCTTGGTATCCACGTAGCGGCCGCTGAACGGGCGCTCCGTTCCCTTCTGCCGCAGCACCTGGTACTGCTCAGGCGTCAGCAGCGACTGCCACTCCTGCTCGGTTCGCTTCTCCTCTGTGCTCATGGTGCTCCTCTCGGTGTCGATACCCGCATCCTAGAGGGCCGGATTCCGGCTGATGTGCGCGGTATTGGAACCGCGAGCTCGGCTAGAGAGGACGCGCGGTGGCGTTTGCCGGCATCCTGCCGGCGTCGACCTGTGCCCCGTCGGGAAAGTGACCAGCGCCGGGCCAGGGGGACAGCATCAGCAGCACCCGAGCGTCGCCGCGGGCGGTGACCGAGTGCCGCTCACCGGGCGCGAACGTGACAAGCGTGCCCGGCTCACAGGTCACCACCGCGTCGCCCGCCGTGACGTCCAGCCGGCCGTTCACAACCTGGAGCACGGCTCGCTCATGGACGCTGTGCTCGCCGAGCTGCTCGCCGTCGCGCAGGTCGATCACGACCGCACGCGCCTCAGGGCACGAGAACAGCACCCGCGGCTCACGCCTTCCGTCCGCCTCGATGGAGGGAATGTGCCAGCGCTCCATGCCGCTCACGATACACGGCCAGGCCGGGCACCGCGAAGTTTTCGATCACGACGCCAGGAAACCGACCCGGCGCGCCGAAGGGTGCGGCATGCAGAATCCCATGCCGAAGATCGAGGGTACCGAGAACGCCGTCCTGTCACGCATCGTGATCCCATTCATGATGGTGAGCCGCGAGGAGCTCGGAGGCATCCGCGGACTCTCGCGCGAGTGGTGCGAGGTGCCGTTCCCACCGGCCGCACGCGTTGTGCAGACCGAGAAGACGGAAGGCGCTTGGATCGTGTGGTACGTCGAGCGCGTCGAGGCGATCTAGTCGTCGTGCTGCTTGTGATGGTGGCCTGACCCACCCGAGTGGCCGTGCGACTTGCCGCCGTGACGATGCGCGGCGGAGTTTCCGTGCCGCTTCGGCGGCTTGCGCCCGGGGTGGTGACTGTGAGCATTGCTGTGGCCGCGATTGGAGGCGTGATGCTGGTGCGCGTGGTGCCCATGTCCCGAGCCGTGGTGGCGCGCATGGTGACCGCGTTTGTGGCCGCCCGCACCCGGGTGGTGGTCGTGTTCGATGCAGCGCTTGTCGTGCCCCTGCGCGTGCTTCGTGCACCGCCCGTCGGCGTGATGATGACGATGGTGCTGGTGTTCGCCGGGATTCGATCCGTGACCACCGTGGTGGCCGGGGTTCGGGCTGGGGCCGGGGGCCGGACCGGGCTGAGGCCCGGGGCCTGGAGTCGGCGCGACGACCGGGCCGCCACCGGTGGAGCCACCCGTGGAGCCACCGGCCGCCGCCGGGGGCGATCCGCCGCCCGTGTTGGGAGGCGGATTCTGGGGATTGCCGTAGCCGCCCGATGAACGGGTGAACGGCGCCGCGTCGACCTGGACGGCCGCGTCGAGGGCGCGTCCCGGCAGGCCCAGCAGGCCGCCGACGCCCAACCCGTGCAGTGCGACCGCAGCCAGCGCGCCGTAGCTGGCGACAAGCGCCAGACCGAGCATCGCCGAGGCACCCATGCCACGCGAGCGCGTGAGCACGGTCCTTCCTCCATCTGATGGATCCGGCGGTACCTTGACTTCTAGACCCCTTCCTCTAGCGCCTATAGCGTCGCACAACGTGCGGTCGGCGGCCATACCCCATCCGGGGGTTCCCAACTGTATGATCGCACCACATGGCGGCGGACGGCGAGTCTTACGATTTTGTCATCGTCGGCGGCGGAACGGCGGGGGCGATCGTGGCGGCGCGGCTCTCCGAAGATCCGGACGTCAGCGTCTGCTTGCTCGAAGCCGGCCCCAGCGACGTCGGCTTGGAGGACGTGCTGCAGCTGCGACGGTGGCTGTCGCTGCTCGAGGGTCCGCTCGACCTGGGCTACACCACGACGTTGCAGCCACACGGCAACGCGCACATCGTGCACTCGCGGGCGGCGGTGCTGGGAGGGTGCTCGTCGCACAATACCCAGATCTACTTCAAGCCGTTTCCCGGCGACTGGCAGGACTGGGTCGACCGAGGCGCGGCGGGCTGGGATGCCGAGACGATGGAGCCCTACTACCAGCGCCTGCAGACCAAGCACCAGATCGTGGCGGAGAAGGATCAGAACGCGCTCCTGAAGGACTGGATTCCCTCCGCCGCCGCGGCGGCCGGGGTTCAGGCGAACCCGGATTGGAACGCCGGCCCGTTCCCGGACGGCGCCGGCTTCCTCGACGTGGGCTACGACCCTGCGACCGGCATCCGCTCCTCGTCCAGCGTCGCCTACCTGCACCCGATCATGGGCTCGCGGCCGAACCTGACCATCCTGACCGAGACGTGGGTGCGGCGGGTGAACCTGGCAGGCGGTCGCGCCGTCTCGGTCAGCACCGACGGCGGCGAGATCCG
>JAWVDZ010000166.1:0-7083 GCA_033856955.1 Gaiellales bacterium | reverse complement strand
GAACCGCTCGTAGTCCGGAGTGGCATCGAGCGTGGCGTGCAGCTGGAGCCGGGCGCCGGCGTCGACAAGGTCGAGGAACATCGCCTTGCCGTGGCCGCGGCGGCCCATCACGCGGCCCGCCAAGCGCACGCTGTCACCGGTCTCGCTCCCCGCCTCGAGGCCGTCGAACCGCGCCCGCACGTCCGCGATCGGCACTCGACCCTCGAAGCGGGCCGGGTACGGCTCGCCGCCGGCCGCGCGCACCGCCTCCAGCTTGGCGATGCGGTCGGCGCGAATCTGCTCCTCGGTGCCGGTCGGCTCGGACATGGACGCGCAGTCTACGAGACCACGGGGCGCGACTCCCCGTCCACTCGAGACGGGGGGTCCCTACGCCGCCTTGATGCTGACGATCTGGAGCTTGATCGGCCCGGCCGGCGCGGCCACCTCGACGACGTCGCCCTTCTTGTGACCGAGCACGGCCCTGCCGACGGGCGACTCGTTCGAGAGCCTGCGATTGCCCGGATCGGCCTCCGCCGATCCGACGATCTCGTACTCGTCGGTCTCGCCGTCGTCGACGTACTTGACCTTGACCTTCGAGCCGATCGAGACGACGTCCTTGGGGATGTCGCTGGTGTCGATCACCCGCGCCGAGCGCAGCTGCTCCTTGAACTTCGCGATTCGCGACTCGAGCAGCGCCTGCTCGTTCTTGGCGTCGTCGTACTCCGAGTTCTCGGAGATGTCGCCGAACTCGCGCGCCGACTTGATGCGCTCCGCCACCTCGCGACGCTTCACCGTCTCGAGCTCCTCGATCGTCGCCTTCAGCTTCTCGAAGCCGGCCTGGGTGAGGATGACATCCTTGTCCACGACAACATTCCCTTGTTGGTTGGTTGCAGCGACCCGTGCCTGAGCCGCGTACACGAAACGAGCGGCATCCGCCAAACCGCTGATTTGCAGCGATTTTGTGTTCGGCAGACACCGCAGAACGCGGGATTGTACCTCCCCGCAGGGCGCGCCGTCAAACTTCCCAGGCCGTCAATAGGGCCAGAACGGCCATCATCTAGGCTTCGACCCATGCCAGAGCTCTCCTCCCGCTGGTCGATCGGTGACGTCGAGATCCCCTCGCGGATCGTTCTGGCGCCGATGGCGGGCGTCTCCGTGCAGGCATTTCGCCGCCAGGGACGACGGTTCGGAGCCGGGCTGGTGTGCAGCGAGATGGTCTCGGCGTGCGGTCTTTCGTACGGCAACGAGCGGACGCTCGGCTACCTGCGGATCTCGAGCGACGAGCATCCGCTGGCGGTCCAGATCTTCGGCTCGGAGCCGGAACGGATGGCCGAGGCCGCCCGCATGGTGGTGGCAGCCGGCGCCGACATCGTGGACATCAACTTCGGCTGCCCGGTGCGCAAGGTGACCAAGACCGGGGCCGGTGCGAGCGCGCTTGAGGATCACGATCTTGCCGAGGCGGTGGCGGGCGCCGTGGTGGACGCCGTTGACGTGCCGGTGTCGGTCAAGATGCGGCGCGGGCTGCGCAACGGGTCGCGTGCGGCCTTGGAGCTGGGACCGAAGTTGGAGGCGGTGGGCGTCGCGTCGCTGACGCTGCATCCGCGCAGCGCCCAGCAGATGTACACGGGCGTCGCCGACCACTCGCTGACCGCGGAGCTGGTCGAGCGCGTCACCGTGCCGGTTATCGCCTCCGGCGACATCACCGACCACGGCTCGGCGCAGCGCGTGCTGGACGAGACCGGCGCGGCGGCGGTTATGGTCGGCCGCGGCGCTCAGGGCAGTCCCTGGACGCTGCGCGAGCTGGCGGAGGGCGAGCCCCAGCAGCCGCTGCGGGCAGAGGTCGTGGCCGAGCTGATGCGGTTCATGCGCGAGGTGGTGCGCGAGATGGGCGAGGAGCGATCGGTCGGCTTCCTGCGCAAGTTCTATGGCTGGTACCTGCGCGGCCTGGATGGCGCCAAGGAGCTGCGGGTGCAGATGACCCAGGCGCCCAGCGTCGAGCTGGCGGAGGCCGCCCTGCTCGATGCCTGTCCGGAGGCGGTTCCGCTGATGGCGGCGGCCGAGGCCGAGATGGCGATGCTTCCGGATAGCGAGCTCGATCGCCTGCTCGACCTGCCGATCTCGATCTACGGCGGCGGCTGAACGCGCCAGGCCCTCGCGGCGTAGGATCCCGCACGTGGAGCGCTCGATCTCGGAAAGGCTGGTGGACGGCATCTCGTCCCGGGACGCGACCGAGATAGCGTCCTGTTTCGCGGACGACGTCCAATTCCGGGCGTTGACGCCCAACGGACTCCGGGAACGGGTCGGTTCAGCCGAGACCGCGGCCCTGATCGCGGACTGGTTTGGCGACTCGACCGAACTCGAGCTGCTCGACGCAGGCGCAGACGCGCTCTCCGATCGCGGGCATATCTGGTACCGCTTCGCCGGTGTCGAGGATGGCGAGCCGTACGTCGTCGAACAGCGTCTCTACTGCATCACGACCAACGGCAGGATCGACCGCGCCGACCTGGTCTGCTCAGGCTTCCGACCGCGCCCGCGGTAGGCCGCTCGACACAGCGCGTCCACGGGCTGCTCGCTACCATCCGGCTGCCCATGAGCGAGGACGATCAGCAGCAGAACGACGGCCCGCGCGTCTCCCGGCGGGCGCTGCTCGGCATCGCGGGGGTCGCCGGCGGGGGAGTCCTGCTGGGGGCGGGCGGCTACGTCGCCACGCGGGACGACAGCGGCACGCCGGCGGCGGCCGCAAGCGTCTCGCCGTTTCACGGCGACCACCAGGCGGGCGTCGCCACCAAGCAGCAGAAGTACCTCCACTTCGCCGCGTACGACCTCGCGGCCACGAGCCGCGACGACCTGCGCGGCCTGATGCGAAGCTGGACGCAGGTCGCGGCCGAGCTGACCGCGGGCGGCTCCCACGGTATCGACGATCCGCAGAACCTGACGATCACGTTCGGCTTCGGCACCAGCCTGTTCGACGGCCGCTTCGGCCTGGCCGCACAGCGGCCGCCTGCGCTGGCCGACATCCCGGCGTTCAAGTTCGACAAGCTCGACCCGGCCGTGTCCGGGGGCGACCTGTGCGTGCAGGTCTGCAGCGACGACCGGGTGGTGGCGATGCAGGCCGCGTCGAAGGTGCAGGCGACGGCCGGCTCGATCGCGGCAGTGCGGTGGGCACAGGAGGGGTTCCTCCGTGACCCGCTGCCCGGCGAGACAACAACCCGCAACCTGTTCGGCTTCAAGGACGGCACCAACAACCTCGACCCCAGCGACGACGCCAAGATGCACAGCAACGTATGGGTGAACGCGATGGACGGCCCATCCTGGATGACCAACGGCACCTACCTCGTGTCGCGCCGGATCCTGATGCAGATCAACGAGTTCCTGCCCGAGCCGGTCAATATCCAGGAGATGAACATCGGCCGTCAGAAGGGCAGCGGCGCGCCGATCGGACAGAAGAACGAGTTCGAGCCGGTCGATCCCAGCAAGGAGCTGCCCGACAGCCACATCATGATGGCCAACCAGCGCCGCGCCACCAGCGAGGCGGAGAGGATCCTGCGCCGCGGCTACAACTTCACGACGGGCTACGACGACCTGCTCAGCTCCCCGACCGGCGGCCTCTTCTTCATCGCCATCCAGCGCGACCCCCGCCGGCAGTTCGTGTCGATCCAGACGCGCCTCTCGACCCGCGACCGGCTGACCAAGTACATCGTCCACCAGAGCGGCGCGCTGTTCGCCGTCCCTCCCGGCGTCAAGCCGGGCGGGTACGTGGGCGAGACGCTACTGGCTTAAGCAGAGGAGTTCCGCTCCCAGATCAGCCGCAGGCCCTCCAGCGTCAGCCATGGCTCGACGCGGTCGATCGTCTCGCAGTGGGGCGCCACCACCGCCGCCAGGCCGCCGGTCGCGATCACCGCCACCTCCCCGCCCAGCTCGGCCGCGAACCGCCGCACCAAACCGTCCACCAGGCCGGCGTAGCCGAAGATGGCGCCCGACTGCATGTTCTCGGCCGTGTTTCGCCCGATCGCGTGCTCGGGGGCGCGCAGCTCGACGGTGAACAACCGCGCCGCCCGCTCGCCGAGCGCGTTCACGGCCACCTCTAGACCGGGCGCGATGGCGCCGCCGATGAACGCGCCGTCGGCCGAGACGGCGTCGAAGTTGATCGCGGTGCCGAAGTCGACCACCACCAGCGGGCCGGGCTGGATCGAGAGCGCGGCCACGGAGTTGGCCACCCGGTCGGCGCCCACCTCGTGCGGATTGTCGACCCGCAGCTCCAGCCCGGTGCGCACGCCCGGCCCGACCACCAGCGCCTCGTGGCCGAAGTGCTCACGCGCCGTCTGCCGCAGCGCCTCGGCCATCTGTGGCACGCCGGACGAGGCCACGGTCGCCGTCACGTCGGCGAAGCCACGGCCGCGCACCGCCAGCAGGCCCTGGAGCTCGACTGCCAGCTCGTCGGCGGTCTGCGACCGCACGGACGCCGTGCGCCAGTGCTCCGCCAGCCGCGCGCCGTCGTACAGGCCGACCACCGTCTGCGTGTTGCCGACGTCGATCGCGAGCAGCACCGGGGAACTACTCGCCGCTCAGCTCGAAGCCCGGCGGCAGCGTCGTGTCCACGTTGTCGTCGGTCTTCAGCTCCTCGATCGTCACATCCTGTGTGGTGTGCACCTCGGTGCGCGGGATGATCCGGGTCGGCCGGGCCTTGTCCCAAACCCACACGTCCTCCATCACCAGACGCGCGAACGGATACGCCGACTGGTCGTTCCGCTCGACCTCCAGCCGGTTGCACAGGTAGGTCGCCTCGGCGGTCAGCACGCAGTAGCGAAACAGGCCGAACACGGTGGCGTATTCACGCTTCAGCCGCAGCTCGAGCTCGGCGTCGTACTCCTCGAGGTCGTCGATGTAGGACACGGGGAAAGTCTACGCCATCGCCCGAGGAAGGCTCAGTCGGCGGAATCGGCCGCCTGGAAGGCGGGACGGGCTATTGCCAGGTCGCGCACGCGCTCGAGGTTGGGGAAGGCGGACAGGTCGTGCCCGGTGCGCAGTGTCCGTGAGAGGGCCGGAGCGGCGGCACAATCGACGATCGTGAAGTCGCCCAGCCAGTGCCCGGATCCGCTCACCAGGCCATCGAACGTCCGCAGCGTGGGCGCGGCGGCCTCGATCTTGGCGCGAGCGGCCTCCGGGTCGCCGGGCGCCGCACCGAATCCCCCCTGGGGCGTGAACCCGAGCGCCGCCGCCTCGACCTGGAACAGCGCCGGGCGAAGCGTCAGCGAAAATCGGTCGAGCATCATGTCCACCCGCGCCCGGGCAGCGGGGTCGACCGGGTACAGGTCGTCCCGGCCCTCGCGGTTTGCCAGGTAGCGCAGGATCGCGTTCGACTCGCTCATCACCAGGTCGCCGTCCCGCAGCGAGGGGATGCCCACCAGCGGGTTCACCTCCGCGTACCAGTCCGGCCGCGGTCGCTCGATCGGCACGTGGATGCGCTCGTAGTCCAGACCCAGCTCCGCCAGCAGGAAGCGCACCTTGAGTGCGTTGGACGAGACCGGGTGGTCGTAGAGCTCCAGCACCGGGCCGGAATCTACACCACGCCGGGAATCAGGCGCTTCGTGCGCTCCGCATACTGGCTGTACTCGGGGAACTCGGCCCGCAGCGAGCGCTCCTCATACTTGGTGCGGACAAGCTGCAGACCGACGGCGACAACCCACAGCGCGAGGGCCAACAGCCACCGGTCGGCGCCCAGCGCGATGCCGAGCAGGCTGGTCAGCTCCCCCAGGTACAGCGGGTGGCGGACGAAGCGGTAGGGCCCGCGCGTGACGAGTCCGCGCACGTCCGGGAGGATGCCGAAACAGCGCCCCAGAAACGCCAGCGACGCGATCGCAAAGATCAGCCCTCCCGCCAGCAGGATGTCGGCCACCCACAGCGCCGTTCCCGAGAAGGTGCTGTCGCCCGCCACGGCGCCCAGCACGAGCGTGACCAGCTGTGCGCCGACGGCCGCGGCAATGCCCATCCTGCTGCCGCCTCGCCGAATCGGCACCGGCCGGATGATCACCAGCAGCGCGAACATCCCCCACAGCACCGCGCTGAGCGCGTGGTGGACGGCCGCCGCCGAGCTGTCCGCCCGCACCGCGGAGATCACTCCTACCACGGAGATGATGGTGAACAGCGAGGAGAGCAGCGCGCGGGACAGGACGCGCTGGAGGAAGGAACTCGACATCACGCGCGTAGTATCGGTCACGGCCGATGCCTACATGAGCGCATGGCCGGTGGGCCGCACCCCCTGGGACGGCAGAGCCTCGAGCAGTCCGGCGGCGGTGCCGCCGGCCAGCGGCAGCTCGGGCGCGATGTCCACCAGCGGCCTCAGCACGAACTCGCGCTCGTGAGCGCGCGGATGTGGCAGCGTGAGCCGGTCGTCGTCATGCAGCTGCAGGCCGCCGAACCAGATCAGGTCGAGGTCGAGCGTGCGCGGCCCCCAGCGGACGGTCCGCTCCCGCTTGAACTCGGCCTCGATCGCCTGCAGGCCGTCCAGCAGGGGCAGTGGCGACAGCGTCGTATCGATCGCGACCACCGCGTTCTGAAAGGCCGGCTGCGCCTCGAAGCCGATCGGATCGCTCTCGTACACCGGGGACGCCTCCACGATGGTGCCGAGCGAGGCCAGCCGGGCGGCCGCGGCACGCAGGGTTTCCAGCGAGTCGCCCAGGTTGCTCCCCATTCCGATGTACGCCCGGCTCCCTCGTAAGGGTGGACTTGATGACATTTTCATCATGTTTTCTTCACATATTGCCGATGCAGATAGTCGGGTCGGAAAGCGTTGCCGGCCCCGGCCCAGAAGCTCCCGATCCGTCAAGGAAGGTGCCATGTCGACCCTCATGGAACTGACCATCGTGCTGCTCGTCTGCCCCGCTGCGCTCGCAGCCTGGGCCGACGCACGGTACCCCAACCTCCGACCCACAGACCTTCGCCGCACGGGGATCCACCTCGGCGTCACCGGCCTGCTTGCGTTCGTGCTGCTGCGGCCGCTTCTGATCGGCATCGGCCTGATCGTGCCCGGCGAGGCCGGCCGCGCGACGGCCATCGGCCTGGCCTGCATCATCATCACCTACAGCCTCGTCGTCACCCTCTGGG
>JAWVDZ010000165.1:0-7329 GCA_033856955.1 Gaiellales bacterium | reverse complement strand
GAATGCGTTCGGTGCGTCCGCCTTCTCGATCCAGCCGGTCTCGGTATCGCGAAAGTGGTAGTACTGGCCAGCCTTCAGCGGCGGCAACACCGGTTGGTGGGCAGCCGTGATGGCGGCCCGGCGAAGAGCGGCTGCCGCGGCGGTGTCGCCGCCTCCGCCGCCCATGAAGGATCCGACAAGCAGCGAGCCGACCGCTGCAATGCCGATCGCCGCCGCGACGGAGATACGACCTCGGCGCCGTCCACCCCGCCGCTTGCGGCCGAGAGGCGCCGCGGGCGCAGGTGCTGCCCGCATGGTGTCGGTCACGCGCGCCACCACTCGATCGATGGCAGCCGGCTCGGCGAGCGGCAGCTGATCCGCCAGTGATCGCAACCGGTCTTCAAGGTCTGGTCCCACTGGGCACCTCCGCTATTCGTAGATACAGATCGTCGAGCGCACGGCTGAGTCGAGACGCGACCGTCCCCGCAGGAACCTCCAACACGGTGCTGATCTCCTGGTGCGTGTAGTCGAACCAGTAATGCAGCACCACCACCACTCGACGCTCCAATGACAGGCCGAGCACGGCGGCCGCCAGATCGGCGTCTGCCACGCTCGGCTCGTCCAGGTAGCTCGAATCGGTCGTCAGCTCGGAGCCGACCCACTCACCACGGCGTCGCCGAAGCTGATCAACCGCGCAGTTGATCGCGATCCGCCGCAGCCACGGTCCAACGGGAAGGGGTCTGAGACTGTCAAGCGACCGAAGCGCGCGGACGAACGCCTCCTGCGCCGCATCCTCCGCCAGTTGAGCATCGGCCGTGACCGCATAGGCCGCGCGCCAGACGTGGGCCCAGCACGCTCGCACGAACTCGTCGATCGCCTCCGGCTCACCGAGCCTCGCTCGTCGCACGATGTCTGCAGAAACGTGAGCCATGCAGCTTGTATACGCTCGCGGAACCTGACTTTCTTCCCGCTCGGCATGTTGAGCGGGCCGTTTCAGACCCCGGCCGACGAGGCTACCGCCAGACGGTGAAGCCCGTCATCCCCATATGGGCGCCGCTGAACCCGGGTCGACCATCCCGCCGCTGCGCCGGCGTGGTCGCATAGCGCGGACCGTTCAGCTCGATCCAATCTCCGAACGCCCGCATGCCGCCGAGTCCCTGGCCCATGTTCTCGAGCGTGATGCCGCCCTGGCCGGTGGCCTCGGTGGTGGCCTCGAAGTTCAGGTCGAAGGTCGCGTCCGGGCCGAAGGTGTCCGCGCCGACACCGAGGATGTGGCGCTGCTGGAACAGCCAATCGACGGCCGCGCCTGAGAAGCCGGGCACGTCGTCGAAGTAGTCGTTGTATGGCCCCGGCCGGCGGTGGTTGCCGAGATGGTAGAAGCGCGACAGCCCGGTGTAGAGCACCACGTACGACCCGGGCGGGATCCTGTCGTGGGCGCTCTCGAACCGCTTAAGGCCGCGGATGCCGATGAAGAAGTCGCCGTTGCCGTTACGGCGCCGGATCTCCCGCCGCAGGTCGAGGACGACCAATGGGCGCGGCGTGAAGAACTTCTCCGGAAGGTTGACCAAGCAGGGCGCGCCGACGTGGAAGTGGCAGGGCGCCGAGATGTGCGTCCCCGTATGGGTGCCGAGCGAGGTGATCTGTTCCAGCAGGTAGCCCGACTCCGGCACCGTCGTCCAGACGCGCCAGTGAAACGGCGGATCTCCAGGGAACAGCGGCGCGCCGGTGGTCAGCGGCTGACCCAGCCGCACCGGCCGCGCCGTGCGCGGATCGACCGCCCAGTAGGCCGCCGCGATGCCGGTGCGCTGAACGAGCTTCGCGATCCGGCCACTCGGAAGCGACGACAGCCGAGCGGCATCCGGGCTCTGTTGTAAATCCGACGCCCGCTCGGCCGCGAACGCCGTCGCAGCCACCGCGACCGCGATCACGAATGCCAGGATGAAGCCGCCTCTCCGCACGCGACGAGTATCCCACATTGCATCTGCTCGGCCACGAAATCGTCGCCAGCCATGCCGTTTGCCCGTACTGTGGACGGGCATGACCTGCTCTCGCACACTCGGTCGCCCGCGATTGGCGCTTCTGGCGCCGGTCGTCATCACCGTTGCGCTCGTCGCCGCGCTGACCACACCGGCCAGAGCCGGTGGCTCGTGGGTGCGGCGGGCGGACATGCCGCTCGGCGAGCAGCAGGCGGGCGTTGCCAAGCTGGGCGGCAAGATCTATCTGATGGGTGGATTGGAGCACTTCAGGGCGATCCAGGTGTACGACCCGGTGAGCGACTCATGGGCCCAGGCTCCCTACCGCCTGCCGGCGCCCCGCTGGGGCGCTGCCGCCGCCACCACCATCAACGGGCGCATCCTGCTGTTCGGGGGAGGAAGCGGCGACTTCGACTTCGTCGGCACCAGCAGCACCTACTCGATCAACCCCGCGGCCGGCACCGTCACGCCTCGGCAGATCTCCCCCATACCGCTCGAGCAGGCGGCTGCGGTCACCATCCCCGGTACCAACAGGGTCATGGTGGTGGGCGGCCACAATCAGCAGGAGACGGGGCCGAAGCTGCATGCAACTCCGGTGTACATCTACGACGCCCTGCACAACACGTGGACGCGCAAGGCCAACCTGCCCGTGAGCGTCAGCCTGTTCGGCGGAACGGCGTTGGCGGTGCACGGCACGATCTACTATTACGGCGGCCTCGCCGACCTGCTCAGCGGACCGATCAGCCGCGCCGTGTTTCGCTACCAAGCCCGATCGGACTCGTGGGCCAAGGTCGCCAGCATGCCGCTTGGCACGGATGTCAGGGCGCAGGGAGCGGTCGGGCTGGACGGAAAGATCTACATCGTCGGCACCGATTTCACGAACGAGCGCTCGGTGACCGTGTTCGATCCCGCAACGCGGACGTGGTCGACCGGCCCAGCCATACCCAGCACCCTCGGGCCGCGCACCGTGATCGCGCTGTCCGGCAGGATCTACGCGCTGGGCGGGGCATACCTCGTCCAGGGAGAGACGTTGTCAGGCACCTGGAACTGGGCGCTCGCGACCAGCGCACCCTGACGCCTCAGGGCGGCGCCCGCAGCCCGTCGATCGCGGCCTGCGCAGACAACACGGCCACTCCCATGCCTCCGCCGAGTGCGATCGCGACGCAGGCACGGGCCGCCTCGGCCGGTAGCGCCGAGAGCACGAACCCAGCGTCCGCCACCGTGGGCTGGGAGGCGGCCAGCGCGCACACGGCGAGCACCAGTGGCAGGCGCGCCAGCACGTCAATCCGGATCAGGTTCATCGTCGTCTTCGGCGTCGCCGCGCGTCGGCCAGAACAGCAGCGACAGCACCACCACAGCGACGATGATCGCGCCGACCCCGCCGAACAGCAGCCAGCGCCGGACGCTGCTGGAGCCGCTGTCACCGGTGCCCGGGGTCACCGCCGCCTTGAGCGGGATCACCGGAACCTGCACCCCGGAGCCCAGTGCCAGCGCCCGCACGGCAGCCGCGGCCGCGGCGGTGAGGTCGTCGGACGACGGGCCGGCCGGCGGTGCCAGCCCGACCAGCGGCTTCGCCCCGGACTCGTCGGCCTTGCCCTTGATGCTGAACCCATACCCCTGCGGCATCACCACCAGCAGCCGCCCGCGGTATTGCCCCACCAGTTCCGATCCCAGAAACCGGGCGTATGTGGACGGCCTGCCGAACAGATCGGGCACTGCGCCGAGATCCTGCGGCGCTCCGATCACCGCCACCCGGATCTCGTATCCGCGCTGCTCGGCGGCGGCGACGGTCGCTTTGAGACGGTCGATCTGTGGCTGGGAGGGCTTGTTGAAGGGCACGAACACCGTCGTGATCAGCAGGAAGTCGCTGGCCGGATCGCCGTCCGCACCGGCGGGCTCTGTCGGCAGGCATGCCACCAGCGTCGCCAGGCACAGCGCCAGCCAACCCGCCCGGCTCCTCATCCCAACACCGACCGGGCGAGCAGGGCCACCACCACGACCGCGGCCGCACCGGCCGCCAGCGCGGCAAGCGCGGCCAGCAGGATCAGGGCCGGTCGCTCCACCTCAGCCCTCCGCCTTATCGACCAGAATCACGGTGAACGGCGCCGCGCCAGTCGGCTCGACGTCGAACGACAGCCCCCAGTGGCCGGCCATGACGAGTGCCGGGGCCGATCTGGTGTAGGTGCCCGGCGGACTCTCGGTGAGTGTGTATGCCTGCTGTCCCATCTCCATGTCCAGCATCGCGAAGTGTGCGATCACGGTGGCGCCCGTGACCGGCTGTCCACCGCGGATGATTGTGACCGAAAACTGGCTGGGCGACGCCGCCCGGTTGGGCGTGATCGAGATGCCGAGGCTGTAGCCGCCGTGTTTCACTGTCTCCGTCACCCGGCCGGGGCCGACGTGTGCGCTGACGTGGCCGAGCTGGCCCAGCGCCTTGGCAGGGGGTGGCAGGCTTGACAACACCATCGCGGCGGCGACGATCGCCGTCACCAACACCACCTCGCCGGTGAGGGTGCGGCGAAGCAGGGCGGCGGCGGAGTCGCCGAGCACGGCGTCCCGTCGGCTGCGCGCCGCCACCAGCCGGGGCGCGGTTCGCGAGAAGTTGATCGCCCCCAGCACCAGCGCCGCCGACAGCAGCGCCACCTTGACCAGGATCGCCTGCCCGTAGCTGGTCTGCCACAGCGATGGCAGCGTGGGCAGGTGCTGCAGCGATGCGCCGACGCCGCTGGCGATCAGCGCCGCCACCGACAGCATCGCCAGCCGCGAGAACCGCGACACGACGATGGCCAGCAGATCGCGGCGGCGACCGGCGGGCAGCCTGGTTGCGAACACCAGCAGTCCGACCAGTCCCCCCAGCCACAGCGAGCCGGCCGCCAGGTGCACCCAGTCGAGCGCCAGCGACAGAGCCGCCGGCGAGTTCTGGGCGGCGTGACCGGCCAGGCCCGGCACGGCCAGCATCGCCGCCGCCGCCAGCAGCGCGCCGATCCACGCCAGCAGCGCCGCCACCGAGCGCGGCCGGCCCGGCGCCCGGTCGAGCCGGATGCTCACCGCGGCGGCGATCGCAAACAGCGCCACCACCAGCTCGAGGTCGGTGAAGGAGCGGCCCAGCGAGGAGGATCGCACCAGCGGTACGATCGCCGTCACGTCCAGCGCCGATCGCAGCGCGAAGCTGGCGGTCGTCATCACCGTGTATATCGGGATCGCGACCAGCGCCGCCGCCAGTGCCACCGAGAGGGCGACCGAGACTGCGCGGGCGGCGCCCGCCGCCTCGGACACGGCCGGGCGGGCGATGAAGGTGCGCAGGCCAAACAGGCCCAGCGCCAGCATCATGGAGATGAACGCCGCCCAGCGCGCGGCGACCAGCGATGGCGTCGCCGCCGTCTCGGACAGCGACGGGATCACGAACTGGGGGGCCGGCCCCGGGTTGGGACCGACGGCGAATGTGAAGGCACCGCGCACGGGGTGGCCGTCGGCCGAGATCACCCGCCAGTAGACCAGGTACCAGCCGGCCGGCAGGTGGCGCACCGGCACCGCCAGCGTGGACGGATCGGTCGGCAAGCGGTAGCGAGATCCGCTCACCTGCTGGTGGCCGGCGGCGTCGGTGACCGAGATGATTGCGAACTTCGGCTCGACCACCTCGCTGAAGCCGAGCGAGACCCTGGCCGGAGAGCCGTTCACGGTGCCGCTGGCCTGCGGCGATGTGCGAAGCAGGGCGGCGTGCGCCCAGGCGGCCTGCGCCGGCACCAGCAGCAGCGTGCCGGCGCAGATCACACCGAGAACGACTCGCCGGCCGCGGCTCACGTTAGCGAACGCCTCCCTCCCAGCAGCGCGACTAACGCCAC
Source organism: Gaiellales bacterium (assembly GCA_033856955.1). Classification (GTDB taxonomy): domain Bacteria; phylum Actinomycetota; class Thermoleophilia; order Gaiellales; family JAICJC01; genus JAICYJ01. Next base: position 1,535 of record JAWVDZ010000165.1, on the reverse strand, counting down.
CAGCGCCGCGATCGCGGCCACGACCAGTGCCACGATCGCGAGCGTGGAGCTCGAGCCGCCGCCCAGCGAGGACACGGCCGCGATCGTCGGGCTGGGATCGTCGGAGCTCTCGCTGCCGTTCCAGTCGACCACCGACCCATCCGAGTAGGTCTGGCGCACCGCGAAGGTGTACGTCTTGGCGCCGCCGGTGATCGACGCCTGGAAGTGGAACACGGCGTCCTCGCCTGTTGGCACGCTGCCGCCGGTCCAAGTCACCTTGTTGACGATCGCCTCCTCACCGGAGCCGGTCGCCGCCACGTTGCGCGTCCAGCCGGCAGCGGCTTCGAACGAGTCGATGCCGATGCCGTCCGGCACCGTCAGCTCGATCTCGGTTGCGGTGGCGCCCTCCTTCTCGGTCGGAACCGCGAGCGTGAACTGTTGAAGCACGCCGGTTTCGGCCACCGGCGGGCTGATCGCCGCGTGTCCCCAGGCGGGCGCGGCCACGATCAGCGGCGTGAGCAGGGCGGTGGCCAGCACGGCCGCCGCGCGCCTGCGCGAGCGATGTCTCATACTGTTCTCACTTCCCAAGGCCCATGGCCCCGTCGTCTGAGCAGGGTCAGGCGGGAAGCGGAGGGCCGCGCGTGCGGCGTCCCCGGCCGCGAACCCGAGTGCGCGGCTGGGAGAACGGCGCCGGCAGCGATCGGAACGCCGACGCGAGAACGGCGCGCCTGCCGCGCACGAGATGGGCGACCAGCCGCCTGGCCGCAGACAGGATCGCGTCGGCGGCGGCGACTGCGGCAGACACGACCAGCGACAGGGCGATCAGGATCGGCAGCGCGTTCTCGTGCACCGGCCCGAACAGGCAGTGGTAGGCGTGGAAGCCGAGGCCGGCGCGGTAGTGCAGCCAGCTCTCGAGCGACGTGAAGGCGACGACGGAGGCCACCGACAGAAGCAGCGTGCGCAGAGCCAGGCCCGGCACGCTGATCGACCGTCCGGTGCCCGCCCAGTCGTCCAGCTCCAGGCGGGATCGCTCGCGCAGCCCGGTCGCGACCAGCCAGAGACCGATCGCCGAGACCAACACGGCGAGGCCGAGGCTGATGGCGGCGACGGCGGTCAGGTTGGTGCCGCCGCCCTGAGCCGAGAGCCGCTCGGCCAGCGGCGCGTCCGACACGCCGTAGGCGATCTGGCGCGAGACCCCGACCACCAGCGGCAGGCAGGCCGCCCACAGGCACCAGCGGCGCAGGGTCACGATCCCACCCTGAGCGTGAACGGCGCCGAGATCACGCGGCCGTCGATCTGGCATTGGAGGAACAGCCTCCACACGCCGGCCTCGGGTAGCAGCACGCCGACGTTCAGCACGCCCGGCTTGGACGAGCTGCCAGAGATCGCACCCACCCCGGTGCACCCGGCCGAGTTCGGCGCGCAGACGTGGGAGTGAAAGTAGGCCAGATTTCGCTCGTGAAAGAAGACGGCATGGGCGAGGGCACCGTACCAGGGAGTGAAGCGGGCGGGACGACCGGCGGCGTCGCGCACGTCGATGTCGAGGAAGGCGGCCT
>JAWVDZ010000164.1:0-4021 GCA_033856955.1 Gaiellales bacterium | reverse complement strand
GCCGCCTCAGGGCGGTGTTGGCGTAGACCACCCGCAGCTCCTCGTCGACGATCCCGACGCAAAAGGGCGCCCCATCCATCGCTGTGGTGGACACGTCCCCTCCATTCAGATTCTCGATCGAGACAGGCGAGGCCGGCTGGTCCCCCGACATACATCCTCCGGCGGCGCGAAGCGGTTTGCAGCACTCATACTACAAGCGCCTGGGCTGGTTAGGGAATCAGATGGACGGTGCGCGCGATCAGCGTCATGTCGAGAATCCGCCGCACGGCCGGCGAGGCGTTCAACAGCTCCAGCCGTCCGCCGCGAGCCGCCAGCCTCTGTGCCGAGGCCAGCAGCACCCCGAGCGCGGTCGAATCCAGGAATTGGACGGCGGCGGCGTCCACGCGGACGATGTCGGCATGTGCCTCCGCCTCGTCCAACGCGTGGCGCAGCGCTTCGGCAGAACCGATGTCGAGCTCACCCTGAACCTGGAGCACGGCAACCGTCTCCTCGACCCGCTGCTCCGTGAATCGCGGAGACCGGCTTTCGGATTCGGCTCGAGGCTCCTGCATACGCGGATTATGCCCGCTCCCGGGCGGCGCAAAACACACCCACAGTTATCGGCGGGATCATGGATCCAGCGAGAAGGTCATCACGACCTCGGTGCCCGACGGCGGTATCGGCCGGATCTCGACGTTGTGCGTCAGCGCGGCGATCACGGGCAGCCCGAGTCCGAGACCCGGGCTGTCGACGCGCGGCGCGAACCCGAGGCCACGGTCGCGAACGGCGATCGTCAGCTCCGACCTGATGTACTCCGCGCTGATCTCGATCTCGCCGCTCGACGAGCCGCGGTAGGCGTGCTGAACCACGTTCGTGCATGCCTCGGTCACTGCCAGCAGCACGTCGGACGCGAGCTCCTCCGGCAGCTCGTGCCCATCCAGGAAGCCGGCCACCGCGTGCCTGACCAAAGGGATGTTCTCGGCCTTGGAAGCGACTGTCAGCTCCAGCTGCACCTGCTCATCATTCACGTGGGAAGTCCAGACTGAGACGGCAGGCTCGCGGCAAGCGCGTCTCCCAGGCCGGCGTACACCGGCATTACGGCATCCAGGCCGGTCAGCTCGAGAATCCTCCGCACGGCCGCACCAGAGCCCTTGCCTACGACCAGCGCCCAGCGCCGACCCGAGGCTTCAGCCGTACGATGCGATGCGATCAGCGCGCCCAGCACGGCCGAGTCGATGAACGACGTGGCGGAGAGATCGACGACCATCCCGCGCGCGGACGTCGCCTGCTCCAGAACGGCGATCAGTTCATCGACCGACGAAAGATCATGCTCGCCGTTGAGCGCGACAACGCAGGCGTCACCGTCGTGACGGACCAGCGAGATCGCCCGTGCGCTCATGGTCCGCAGGATACCCGGTCTGCATGACGGTAAACATGAGCTTTGGGCCGACTACCATTGGGCGGTGACCAACCCGACCGTCACGATCAGCGCCCGCCTTTCGCCTGAGGCTCCGCAGGTGGAGGTGTTGACGCCGCTGGCGCTCGTGCTGGGAGCACGCATGGGACTCTCGATCGAGCAGATCGACGACCTCGTGATGGCGGTCGAGCTGCTCGTCCGGCACCAGCCCATGGTCGCGCGCGACGCGCGCTTCTCGATCTCGGATGGCCGGCTGGACGTCTCGCTCAGCGGCATCGACCCGGAGTGGCTCGAACGGCGAACCCCGATGCTGGAGGTGCTCGTGTCGCAGGTGATCGGCGATCCGGGAGGCGTGAGGCTGCTTGTCGCCCCCTGACCGCGGTGTCGAAGCTCTGATCGCCGGCGTCAGAATGGGCGACAAGGCCGCCGGCGAGGCGCTCGTCACGGCGATGAGGCCGCTGGTCACCGGACTGGCTCGGCGGTTCGACGGCCGGGTGCCGCGCTCAGACCTTGAGCAGGCCGGCATGGTGGGACTGCTGCAGGCCGCGGGCTCGTTCGATCCCGAGCGGGGAACGCCGTTCGGCGGCTACGCGACACCGTTCGTGATGGGAGAGATGCTGGCCTGCGTGAGGCAGCTGACCGCCCCGGTGAAGGTTCCGCGGTCGGTGGCCGACAACCAACGGGCCGTCTCCGCCGCCATCGAGCAGCTCACGGCCGTGCTGGGGAGGAGCCCGACCGTCCCCGAGATCGGCGATTGCACCAAGCTCGATCAGGATGCGGTGCTCGAAGCCCTGCGCCTGCGGATGGCGGCCAACCCGGTGGCGCTGGACGAGGTCGAAGAGCGGCGGCTTGGTCTGCCTGACGAGGCGATCCGGCGCGTCGAGGACCGCCTCGACCTGGGTGCCCGCCTCGACCGGCTGGACGCCCGCAGCCGCCGCGTGATCGTGATGCGGTTCGGGCTCGAGCTGTCGCAGCGCGAGATCGCGGAACGGCTGGGCATCTCGCAGATGCACGTCTCGCGCCTGATGCGGGCCGGCCTGTCGGTGCTGGCATCGGACGATCCGCCGGCTGATCCGGAACCCTGAGGTCGATCTCCGGGTTTTCGTCGGGTCTTCGTCCGGTATGTTTCACCCCGGCCGGATCTGCACACCTTCCAGCTACGCCGTCAGCGGCGAACCTTGTTTGGAAGGAGCAGACGAATGGCCACTACCGACCACCGCACGGACACCGAGCTCGTGATCGCCCATCGCCAGACCGGCGACTCCGACGCCCGGGAGGCCCTGATCCTCCGATATTCCGGCCTCGCCCGCGCGATCGCGCGCAGGTTCGCGCGTCGCGGGCTTCAGTACGACGACATCGTTCAGAGCGGCTACCTCGGGTTGATCCAGGCCGTCGACCGCTTCGACCCCTCCCGCGGGGTGCCGCTCCAAGCGTATGCGGCCCGCACAATCGAGGGCGAGATCATGCACCTCTTCCGCGACCGCGGGTGGGCGGTGCGCGTCCCTCGGTCGCTGCAGGAGATGAGCCGCTCGATCGCGGTCGTCTCCGAGCAGCTGGGCCACAAGCTGGGACGCCGGCCAACGGTGGCCGAGCTTGCCGAGGCCACCGGCCGCAGTGAGGAGGAGGTGCTGGAGGCCCAGACCGCTCAGCGGGCCTACGTCGCCGAGCCCCTCACCGAGCCCGGCGCCGGTGGCGAGCGCGAGGAGGACGTGCGTCCCGTGCCCGCCCTGATGGTCGAGGAGCTCGGATTCGGCGAGGTGTGCGACCGCCATCAGATCTCGACGTCGCTCCGGCACCTGCCGCAGCGCGAGCGCGACATCGTGCGGCTGCGCTTCTACCACGACCTGACCCAGGCCGAGATCGCCGCCGAACTCGGCATCAGCCAGATGCACGTCTCACGCCTGCTGCGCTCAGCACTCGCCAGCCTGCGTGCGGTGATGGGGGCGGAGCAGGAGCGCGTCGCGTCCTAAGAGCCTATCCCGGTAGGCTCTAAGGCTGGTCGTCAGCGGTGACCACGTGGCCGCCGGCCAGGTCCATGCTGAGCGCTGAGGCCTGGGGCCAGGTGACGGCCCGACCACGGTGTCGGTAGTACTCGACGTCCTCGATCAGATGCAGCCGTGAGGCCACGGCGATGCTGCCGTTGGGTATCAGGGTCAGCGGCAGGGGCAGGAAGTACGTCCGCCCCGACTGGGCGCGGATCTCGAAGCCCAGCACTGTGGCCCCGGTCGGGTCGAGGATCAGATCGCTGACCTCTCCCACCGCATGGTCGCCGACGTGAACCGTCATGCCGCGAAGCTCGGTGAATCGGTGGACCATCGCGTCCCTCAAATCCCCGCCAGATGGTGGATCCAAACGTCCCACAGGGGTTTGGCAGGCAGTTTCAGCGGGTATTCACGAAGAGCCAAACAACGCAAGGAAAGGACGATCTCATGGGTATTGGCGCATCAATCGTTCTCATCGCGACCGGGGCGATCATCCGCTTCGCCATCACGCTTGACTCCAAGATCGGTAGCACCACGGTGAACTGGGACATCGTGGGGGACGTGCTGATGGGAGTCGGCGCCATCGGCCTCCTGATGGCTCTGATCTGGGTGGCGACGGCAAGCCGCCGCACCGCGGTGGACG
>JAWVDZ010000163.1:0-3829 GCA_033856955.1 Gaiellales bacterium | reverse complement strand
GGAGGCCACGTACTCGGCCGGCGCGCGGCAGGCCTACCTGATCGAGGAGCCGATGGCGGCCGCGATCGGCGCCGGGCTCCCGGTCAGCGAGCCGACCGGCAACATGATCGTCGACATCGGCGGCGGCACGACCGAGGTGGCGGTGATCTCGCTGGGCGGGATCGTCGTCTCGCAGTCGATCCGGGTCGGCGGCGACGAGCTGGACGAGGCCATCATCGAGCACGTCAAGCGCGAGTACAAGCTGATGATCGGCTCGCAGACCGCCGAGGAGGTGAAGCTCGAGATCGGATCCGCGCACGAGCTTCCCGAGGAGGTGGAGGCCGAGATCCGCGGCCGCGACCTGGTCTCAGGCCTGCCCAAGACGGTCGTCCTGTCCAGCGCCGAGGTTCGCCTGGCGCTCGAGGTACCGCTGACGCAGATCATCGACGCCGTCAAGCAGACGCTCGACAAGACGCCGCCCGAGCTGGCGTCCGACATCATGGATCGCGGCATCGTGCTGGCCGGCGGCGGAGCGCTCCTGCAGCGGATGACGGAGCGGATCCGGGCAGAGACGCAGATGCCGGTGCACCTGGCGGAGTCGCCGCTGACCTGCGTCGCGGTGGGATCCGGGCGCTCGCTGGAGGAGTTCGACGCGATCCACCGGGCCAACCAGGCGTACGCGAACCGGCGCCGTAGCGGCCGCCGCAGCTACACCTACTGACTCCGTGCTTCTAGCCGCTCCGATCTCCTACTTCCAGGCAATCGTGCTCGGCCTGCTCCAGGGCTTCTCGGAGCTGTTCCCGATCTCGAGCCTCGGCCACAGCGTGATCCTGCCCCAGCTGTTCGGCTGGAACATCCACCAGAACGACCCCTACTTCATCACCTTCCTGGTGGCCACCCACCTCGCCACCGCCCTGGTGCTGCTTGGGTTCTTCTGGAACGACTGGGTGCGGATCGTGCGGGGCATGTGGCGCTCGCTGGTGGATCGCGAGATCAGCCCCGAAAACAGCGACGGCCGGCTCGGCTGGCTGCTGGTGGTGGGCACGATCCCGGCCGGCCTGCTCGGCCTCCTGCTGGAGGACAAGCTGCGCTCGGCGTTCGCATCGGGCCGCTCGGCCGCCTTCTTCCTGATCCTGAACGGCTTCATGCTGTACGGCGCGGAGCGGCTGCGCCGCCGCGAGCGGGTTGAGGCCGCCGACAGCGAGGGCCGGATCGCGAAGACCGCAGGCTACAAGGAGGCGGTCGGCATCGGCGCCGCGCAGGCGATCGCGCTGATCCCGGGCTTCTCGCGCTCCGGCGCAACCATGGGCGGCGGCCTGCTGGCCGGTCTCTCCAACGAGGACGCGGCGCGCTTCTCGTTCCTGCTGGCGACGCCGATCATCGGCGCCGCCGCGGCGCTGAAGCTGCCGGACCTGTTCGGCAGCAGCGGCGACGGCGTGCGCGGCCCGGCGTTCGTGGCCGCCCTCTGCTCGGCGCTCACCGCCTACTTCTCGGTGCGCTTCCTGATGCGCTTCTTCGAGACCAACCGGCTGACGCCGTTCGCCGTCTACTGCGTGCTGGCAGGCATCGGCGCTTCGATCTACCTCGGCTGGCTGAATTAGCCCTCGGCGCTCTTCGGCCCGGACTGGAACCAGGCGAAGATGAAGCAGCCGGCGCTCAGCACCGCGGCGGCGATTCCGTGCTTGACGTGATGGTGCGTCGAGCCCGCCTCGTGGCCGGGGATGAAGCTGGGCAGCGACTTGGCCGGTTCGGCGAAGTAGAGCACGGCCAGGGCGAGGAAGGCGATGCCGACGATGACGGCGGGGATGATCAGGTTGCGGCGCTTCTGCATGGGTCTCTCCGTGAGGATGAATGGATTATTCGAGAGTACCCGTCGACCGCAATCCGGGGCGCCGGTCATCCGCCGTACTTACAGGGCTTTAACCTCTTGTGGGGTACACTCGGAGCCTCTCCTGACCGCCCATCATGCTGATCGGAAAGAACCGTCTCATCCGGCGGCGGGCCGTGATTGGCCTGCTACTTGCGGCCTCGCTCACGCTCCTCACCCTCTCGTACCGAGGGGGATCGGACGGCGTGATCGGGGTCATACAGCGCGGCGCGCTGTCGATCACGGCACCCTTCTCATCGGCCACCACCCGTGTCACGAAACCGTTCGTGGACGCCTGGAACTGGGCCGGCGGTCTGGTCGACGCGCGCTCCGAGAACGAGCGGCTGAAGAAGCAGCTGGAGGAGGCGCGGGCCGCCAACCTGCTGATGCAGCAGCTCCAAGCCGACCTCGCCAGGTACCGCCAGATCCTTCGTTTCACCAAGTCCTCCGAGCTCGCCTCGCAGTACGGCTTCGTCGGCGCGACCGTGATCCAGCAGTCCAACAACGCCTACAACCAGACGATCACGATCGGCGTCGGCAGCGCGGACGGCGTGTCCCTGAACGATCCGGTGGTGGCGCCGGCGGGTAACAGCACCTACATTGCCGGCCTGATCGGCCACGTCAGCTCGGTCAGCGCCAACGCCTGCACTGTGCGGCTGATCCTCGATCCTGAGACTGCCGTTTCGGCAAGCATCCTCGGCAGCACGGTGCGGGGCGTGGCCGAGCCCGCGGCCGGCACCGGCGTGCTCAACCTGCTGATGGTGGGCCAGAACGAGAGCGTGGAGATCGGGCAGGTCGTCCAGACCAGCGGCATCCGCTCCAACAACGCCGGCCTCCAGTCGCTGCTGCCCAAGGGCATCCCGATCGGCCAGGTGACGAGCGTCAGCCAGTCGAACGTGTCCTACCCGAACAAGACCATCCAGGTCACGCCGTTCGTGGACTTCCAGAGCATCGACCAGGTGCTGGTGCTGAAGGTGAATCAGTGATCCTCGACTCGGTCAAGATCGCCGGGGCGATCTTCGTGCTGGCGGTGCTCCAGCTCTCGGCCATGCCGCAGCTGACGCCGACCACCGCCGGCCCCGACCTGCTGGTGGTGCTGGTGGTCGCCGTCGCGATGCTGCGCGGCCCGGAGGCCGCCGCGCTGACCGCGTTCGCCGCCGGCCTGTTGCTCGATGCGATGGTCGTCGGCAGGCTGGGGCTGACGTCGCTGCTCTACATGGCGGCGGGCGTCTGGGTCGCGAACCGGCTTCAGCCCAAGGAGCAGGTGGTGGTGCCGACGGCGCCGCAGCCGCTCTCGACGCCGGTCCAGTTCGCTTACGTGCTGGCGGGCACCGTGATCGTGCAGGTCGGCCTCGCGCTCGCCCACTCGCTGCTCGGCGACAGCTACCCGCTGCGCACGGCCTTCACGACGGTGGTCGTGCCGACGATCGTCGAGACGGCGGTCGCCGCGCTCCTCCTGCTGCCGCTGCTGCGGCGGCTCCTGCGACATCCCACGAGGATCGATGTACGTTCAATCTCCCCCGCCTAGGCCCGAGCGGGAGCCCGACCGAAACCAGCTCGTAATCCGGGCCGCCGCGCTGGGCGTGCTGGCGGCGGTGCTGTTCGGCGTGCTGCTGTTCCGGCTGTGGGCTCTGCAGGTGCTGCACTCGGACCACTATGTCGCCCAGGCGAACCAGAACGACGTGCGCACGCTGGCGCTGCCGGCGCCGCGCGGCGAGATCGTCGATCGCACCGGTGCACCTCTGGTCACGAACTCGAGCCGCGTGCTGGCCCAGGTCAATCCCGCCGGTCTGCCGATCAAGGTCGACTGCACGACGTTCCCGACCGATTCACAGGCCACCTGCGTGAGGGTTGTTGCCGCGACGCCGGCCGGCGCCGTGCCGAAGTGCGCGGCGCTGCGCGACCAGCCGCGCTGCATCGAGCTCGCCCGGCTCGGCCACGTGCTGGGCATCAGCCGGCGCGACGTGTGGCGCGCGTACGAGA
>JAWVDZ010000162.1:0-7485 GCA_033856955.1 Gaiellales bacterium | reverse complement strand
CTCGAGGATGTGCCCGAGGACGTGCGGGAGAGCATGACCTTCCACCCGGTGATGACGATCGACGAGGTTCTGGCGCAGGCGCTGGAGCCCGTGCAGGTCGGCGTCTAAGTAGGAACTCGGTGATGGGTCTGACCCGATCGGGTCAGACCCCAAATCTCATGCGCGCGACTTGGGTCTGACCCCGACCCGGGCCGCAGCGATGCTAGAGCTCGACCTCGGCCCGGCACACGCCGGCCCGCGGATGCCGCGCAGTCACGCTCACCCGCGTGCCCGCCGGTGCCTCGACCACCCATTCGCAGCGCGTGCGCTCGTGGCTCGGCTGCTCGGCCGCGTTCCAGCCCAGCATGCTGATCGCGCGCCCACGGCCGCCGAGCTGGCCCAGCTCGAGCCGCGCCTCGCCCGAGGCCAGCCGGGCTCCCTCGGGCAGCTCGAGATCGACCTCGAGCGGCGCCACCGCCTTGCGATCGATCGCCTGCTGCGAGACGTTGGTGGACATCCAGCCGGTGTTGTGCAGCACCAGCACCACTCGGTGGGCGCCGCTTCCGACCGGCTCTGAGCGCAGGCTTCGCACCTCCAGCCGCGGGGAGATCAGCGCCAGCTGCACCGCCCACTCGCTGTGCGGCGCGATCTCGTCCTCCAGCAACTGCAGCGGCACGTTGCCGATCCCGCCCATGTAGTCCCAGCCGCCGATCTCGACCGGCCCCAGCTGCGGGTGATCGAACGGGTACCAGTCCACGAACGCCGTGCCGCCCAGCACCGTGTCCGACCATTCGAGCATCTTCACGTCGTCCTCGATCGGGTGGTCCTTCCACCACTCGATGAATCGCATGCCGATGTCGACCCCGGCCTGGCGCTGCGGGCTCCAGAACTCCGTCGTCCACGCGAACACGCCCATCGTGTCGTACAGCCAGTCGTCGAAGGCTCCGCGCATGAACGTCTTCGGCTCGTACTGGAAGTGGTGGAACACCGACGCTGCCGGGTAGCCGGTGATCCGGGTCGCCTCGGCGCCGACCCGCTTCAGCACCTCCAGGTCGGCCGGCGGGTAGTCCTCGTCGGGCTTGGCGCTGTAGGGGCGCAGGTGCACGCCGCCGAACGTGTGGTAGGTGATGGCGTGCGTGATGTTCGGGCGGTCGGTGATCGCCTGCACGGCGGCCCGCACCTCGGGCTCCGATGTCGGGTATGACCCCGCGCCCTCCTGGTCTCCGGCCGGCGCCCAATCGTAGGGAAAGTTGCGGTTGAAGTCGAGGCCCTCGAGCGGCTTCGGCACCTTGATGATCTCGCCGTCGTAGTCGACCATGTGGCCCTCGTAGAGCAGGCGGTAGTACGGGCCGCCGCCGTCCTCGTCGATCGCGCGGGGCACCAGCAGCCGCGGATACGCGGGATCGATCTTCCACTGCCCGGTTTCGTCGGGGATCCGCATCGTCAGGATCCGGCCGTCTCCGTCCACATCCGACTCGTGCAGGCCCGGCTGCGGGTCGGCCCGCGGCCAGTGCCGCACGCCGGAGCGGACGAACTGGGGCCGGTCTGCAAGCAACAGCTCGACGCCGTCCGGGCCGAGCCGTGGCACGACGTAGAAGGCGCGCGTGTCCAGCGCCCGTGTCACACGCTCGTCGCCCCCATGCCCCGTCAGCAGGCGGTGGATCAGGTGCAGAGCCGCGGCGCCGCCGGTCACCTCGCTGGCGTGGATGTTGGCGTCGATCCACACCGCCGGCTTCTCGGCCGCTGGGCCGGTGGCCGTGTTCGTGGCCGTGCACAGCCAGATCTCGCGCCCTTCGTGCGAGCTGCCGATCGATTCCACCGACAGCAGCTCGGGACGGGCGGCCGCCCAGCCCTGCACCAGCGCGGTCAGCTCCTCATATCGGGGCCAGTGGTCGTACGGCGGTGCGGTGATCACTGAGGGCACGGCGCGGGATCCTACCGCTATCGGCTTGTGCCTGTCCGTCCGGTCCGCTACCACTAGCACGTGCCGCACGGTTCGTCACGAGTCCTCCTGATCGCCGCAGTCACCGTCTTTTGGATCCCGCTGGTGCTGCTCGCCGACGGCTCGGCGAGCATCGAGCTGCAGCGCCTGCTGGGCGCGGCCACCTGGCTGCTCCTGATCGGCCTGCTGTGGGGCGAGCGGCGCTCGGTGCGGATCCAGGTGGGCGCGGTGATCGTGGCCGCGACGATGCTCGAGTACTCCGCCTCGCCGCTGCTCGGGCTCTACACCTACCGCCTGCACAACGTGCCCAGCTTCGTGCCGCCCGGCCACGGCCTCGTCTACCTGGCCGCGCTGACGGCGGCCGGGGCGATGAAGGCCAACCGGCTCGGTGTCTGGTTCCCGCGGCTGGTGCTGGTGGTGGCCGCCGGATGGGCGCTGTGGGGCATCACGCTCAGCTCCCGCTCGGACACCGGCGGCGCCCTGCTCTTCCTGTTCCTGGCCGCGTTCATCCTGCGCGGCCGCGCACCGCTGGTCTACGCGGCGGCGTTCGTCGTCACCGGGTACCTGGAGATCATCGGCACGCATGTCGGGAACTGGGCCTGGGCGGGGCACGACTTCGTCGGCGTGACGACCCTGGGCAACCCGCCCAGCGGCATCGCCGGCGGCTACTGCTTCCTTGACATGGTCGGCATCTACGTGGCCACGCGGCTGGCCACCGCACACCCGCACGTGCCCGAAGTGGTGGTGGAGCCGGCCGTGGAAGCGGCGTAGGATCCACGACATGTCAGCGACGCTGCCTCTCGACCTCGAGCGCTACCCGATCGACGACCTCGACAGCCCGGCGGCGCGCGAGCTGATCGAGCGCTGCCGCTCGCAACTCGACCGAGACGGCCTGTGCATGCTGCCGGGCTTCCTCGGCCGCGAGGCCGTGTCCCGCTCGGCAGCGGCGATCCAGGCCGAGGTGCCGGACGCGTTTCGCAAGGAGCGCGCGATCGTGGCCATGAACGAGTCCGAGATCGACCCGTCGCTGCCGGCGGACGACCCGCTGCGCACAGCACACCGCCACTCGATGCGCACCATCGCCTACGACCTGATCGACCCCGCGTCACCGATCCGCGCCCTGTACGAGTGGGACGGCATGACCGGCTTTCTCTCGGCGGTGCTCGGCTACCAGGTGCACCGCTGCGCAGACCCGCTGATCGCGCTGATGATCTCGGCCATGGATCCGGGCGGCGAGCAGGGCTGGCACTTCGACGACAACGAGTTCGTCGTGTCGCTGCTGCTGCAGAAGCCCGCCCAGGGCGGCGAGTTCGAGTACGTGCCGATGATCCGGTGCGACGACGATCCCGCCGACGACCGCATCCGGCGGGTCTTCCAGGGCACGAGCGACGAGGTGCAGGTGGCACCGCTGGAGGCCGGGACGCTGGCGCTGTTTCGCGGCACCCGCTCGCTGCATCGCGTGTCTCCGGTGGTCGAGGGGCCGACCCGGCTGATCGCGCTGCTCAGCTATGACCGCGAGCCGGGGATGGTGTTCCCGGCCAAGGCGCAGCTGAACAACACCGGGCGTACGACGCACATGTGAACGTCGACGCGTACCTCGAACGAATCGGGTACCGGGGGTCGCGCGAGCCGACGTTCGAGACGCTGTCGGCGCTGCACCGCGCGCACATGCTGTCGGTGCCGTTCGAGAACCTGGACATCCATCTCGGCCGCCGGCTGGTGCTCGACCGCGAGGCCAACTTCGAGAAGGTCGTGGTCCGTCGCCGTGGCGGCTGGTGCTACGAGCTGAACGGCCTGTTCGGCCTGCTGCTGGAGCGGCTCGGCTTCGCGGTCACGATGCTGGGCGCGCGGGTGGTGGGAGAGCGGGTCGGCAAGGAGCTGGGCCACCTGATGCTGCGCGTCGACCTCGACCGGCCGTGGCTGGCCGACGTGGGCTTCGGCGAGTCATCGCTGGTGCCGATCCCGCTCGGTGACGAGCCCGAGCAGGTGGTGGAGGCGGACGGCATGCGCCGCGAGTTCGCGCTCGTGCCTCGGCGGCTGGAGGAGTTCCAGGCGATGTGCGAGTTCAGCCAGACCTCGCCGGACATGATCTTCACGCAGCGGCGGCTGTGCACCCTGGCGACCGCCGAGGGCCGGATCACGCTGTCCGACCTGCGCCTGATCGAGCGGGCGGGAGATCGCGTGGCGGAGCGCGAACTGGCGGGCGAGGACGAGTGGCGGAGCGTGCTTCGGGAACGGTTCGGCGTGGTTCTCGGCGACTACTAGGGGATGTCGCGGAAGAACGTGAAGTAGAACTGGCGCCAGGCCGTCCACCAGTCGTCCGCCCGCGAGACCAGCGTGCGGCCGTCTGCGATCTCGACCACCGGGTGGTGCCGGTAGCGTTCCACCTCGTCGCTCGTGCTCAATTCGATCCGGATCTCACACGGCCTTCCGGGGTCATACGCCTTCACGGCCGTCAGGTCGGACAACGCCCGCGCGGCGGCGGCCTCGATCAGCTCGCGTGCCCGGATCGGCGAGATGTGGCGGGCGCTGAACCGGCCCAATCCCTGCTTCACGGCGACCGTGGTCAACCCGCTGCCCAGCAGCGCCTCGGCCTCTCGGCAGCTGGCGCGGTCGCCGGTCACCATCATCACCGGGCAGCCCCAGGTGCCGCACAGCGCGGCGTTGATGCCGGTCTCGCCGACCAGCGTGCCGTTGAACGAGAGGTTGCGCCAGCCGGTGCCGGACACCGTGTGGTTCATCACGCCGTCCGGCGTTCCCGCCATCGCGTGCATCCCCACGAACAGCGCGCCGTCGCAGCCCTGCTCCAGAAACTCGGTGTACTCGGTCCACTCCTGCTGGACGACGAAGTCGCAGCGGGGGTCGAGCTGGTCGGGGATCAGCGAGTTGAACGTCCAGCCCTTGCCGGCGCCGTGGCAGTCCATCACGACCACCTCGGTGGCGCCGGCCGTGTAGGCGCCGCGCACGGCGGCGTTGATCTCCTCCGTGTACAGCCGCGAGCGGTCGGCGTGAAGCGCCTCGCCGCCGTCCGTCTCGGCCCACTTGGTGACGCCGGCGATGCCCTCCATGTCGCTGATCACGAACACACGCATCGCACTACCCTACCGCGGGTGGAGGGGGAACTTCTGCGCGAGGAGCTGCTCTCGATGGCCGCCGATGACGGTGCGGTTCGACAGCGGCTGGTCGAGGACGGCAGCCTGTTCGACGGCTACAGCCCGCTGATGGCGATCGTGCACCGGCGAAACGGCGACCGTCTGGGCGAGATCGTGGACGCCCATGGCTGGCCCGGAGTCTCGCTGGTGCAGGAGGACGGCGCTGCGGCGGCATGGCTGCTCTTGAAGCACGCGATCGGAGATCCGGCGCTCCAGCGCCGCTGCCTGCCGCTGGTCGAAGCGGCCGCCGCGGCGGGCGACGTGCCGGCCTGGCAGCCGGCCACGCTGCTGGACGGGATCCGCTTCTACGAGGGCCGGCCGCAGGTGTACGGCAGCGTGTTCGACTGGGACGAGCTGGGCGAGATGGCTCCCTGGCCGATCGAGGACGCCGACGGCGTCGACGAGCGCCGCGAGGCGGTCGGGCTTCCTCCCCTGGCCGAGCAGATCGAAAGCGTGCGCGCGGCCGCCGTGGCCGAGCGCGAGCCGTCGCCCGCCGATCCCGCCGCACACCGCCGCCAGGCGGAGGACTGGGCGCGCTCCGTGGGTTGGCGGGACTGATTTGGTGCCTGGCAACGGCGAAGCCGGTGCCTGGCACCATCGGCCAACGACTGAGGATCGATCGTTGAACCGACGTGACGACCTGTCACCCAGGGATGTGTTCGTCGCGCTTACGGTCTCTACGGAATGCCACGTTCACCGCGATTGCCTATGACAGCCACCTGCTGACGTGCGTGCGCTACCTGGCGTTGAATCCCGTCGAGGGGGGCCTGTGCGAGCGCGCAGCGACTGGCGATGGTCGAGCCACCGAGCTTACGCGGGGCTGATCAGGCCGCCACGTACCTTCGGACGGATCTTGTGATCGGCATGCTTGGGTCGACCGAGGCATACGTGAGGTTCGTGCACGGCGACATGCCGTGATGCCATCGGATCTCAGTATCCGCTCGATCGTGCCCGGCACCGGCCTTGCGGCCGTTGCCAGGCACGGAATTCAGACCCGACGAAACAGCCGCAGCACGAAGCCGAGCGTGTCGCGGCCGCCCAGCTCGAGGTAGCGGTGGCGGCCGTTGCGGATCCAGGCCAGGAACTCGTTCACGCCCGGTTCGTCCGGGTTCGCCGCGGCGTGGCGCTCGCCGTTGTCGGCCCAGGCACCCTCGTAGGCTGCCCAGTCTTCGTCGCTGCTCGGCACGCTCGCCACCAGCTCGAGCCCGAGCGGTTCCCCGGCCGCCGCCGTCGATGCCAGGTCGCTCATCTGGTCGCGGGTTGCTCCCAGCGCGGCGACGTACTCATCGCTGGGCTCACGCCGCCAGTAGCCGTCGCCCAGCAGCACGAGTCCGCCCGGCCGCGCCCATCGCGTCAGGTCGGACAGCGAGCTGACGGATCCGATCGAGCAGACGAGGTCGAACGAACCGTCCGGCTCGTCGTGCTCGGTGGCGTCGCCCAAGCGGAACTCGACGCCGGGGATCTCACGCTCGCACCTGGCCAGGTCGACGCCCACGCCCGAGATCGGCCCCCGCGCCGACAGCCATGCCAGCAGCGCACCCTTGCCGCAGCCGAGATCGAGCACGCGGGCGCCGGGCGAGAGCGTGACATCCTCGAACAGCCGCTCCAGGCTGTTCGCTCCGTACGGGCCCATGAACTCGATTCCGGCGTGGGCCACGCGCGACCAGTCGCGGCGCTCCATCAGTCGAGGAACAGCGCGTAGGCCTCGCGCTCGTCGCGGTCGGGTGCCGCCCATTCGCGGTCGGCGTAGCCGAGGTGCAGCAGGCCCAGCACGTGCTCGTCGTCGCCGATGCCGAGCGCGCGGCGTCCTGCCGGCTCGCGAAGTGCCTGCGGCGATCGCCAGTAGGTCGCGATGCCGCGCTCGTGAGCCGCCAGCATCACCGCGTAGACGGCGCACGCGCCCGCGCAGATGTCCTCGATGTCCTGCAGTTCGTCGCCGGTCTGGAGCACCGAGCAGGCGACCAGGGTGGGGGCGCGATCGAGCTTGGCCGCGCCGTCCGGGGCGGCCCGCTTCAGCCGCTCCAGCGACGCCGGGCCGAGCACGCGGAACCGCCACGGGTTGGTGAGATGGTGGTTGGGCGCCCAGCGCGCCAGCTCCAGCAGCTCCTCCAGCGTCTCGCGCGGAACCGGCTCGCGGCGGTAGACCTTGTGCGTGCGCCGCGAGCGGATCGCATCGGCCACGTGGCGGTGGTGGGCCATGGACGGGAACTGTAGACTCGCCCGCCATGAAGATCCGCGCAGCAGTGCTCGAGGAGTTCGGACAGCCGCTGGTGGTGCAGGACATCGACCTCGCGGAGCCGCGGCAGGGTGAGGTGCTGGTGCGCCTGGTCGCCTGCGGCGTCTGCCACACCGACCTCTACACGGCCTCCGGCGCCGACCCGTCAGGGTACGCGCCGACCGTGCTTGGCCACG
>JAWVDZ010000161.1:0-2903 GCA_033856955.1 Gaiellales bacterium | reverse complement strand
GAGTGTTTGAAGCAGAGCCGGCCCTGCGTAACCGCGTCGTCCGGCACGAGTCGCCGGGCGGCAGTGTAGGCGCGCGCGGCCTCCGGGTACTGGCCGATCCGCTCGCGCAGATCCCCCAGGGCCTCGTACACGCCGGCCACCTCCACAGCCACCGGTTCGCGGATGCGTCGCGACGCCTCCAGCGCCCGTTCGTAGTGCTCCGCCGCATCGACGGTCGCGAACTTCGAATCGGCGCTGACGGCGGCGGCCCGTGAGTAGCGCCACGCACGATCGTGATCGTGGGCATGGAAAAAGTGCAGCGCCAGAAGGTCGACCTCCGCGTCGGCGTCACGGCGCCGTTGCTCGATCTCGAGGCCGGCCAGCCGGTGCAGCTCACGGCGGCGCTTGTAGGACAGGCCGTGGTACGCGGCATCGCGCATCAGGGCATGGCGGAAGCGCAGCGTCTGGCCATCGTCGTCTCGAGCAACGAACTCGTCCAGGCGCTGCCAGAGCGTGGCGGCCGGCTGCCTTCCCGGCTCCAACAGCCCGGCCACCCCGTCTGCTGTGAAGCTCATGCCCAGCACCGACGCGTAGCGGAGCATGCGCCGCTCGTCGGCCGACAGCCGGTCGATCTGGGAGGTCACCATCGCCTCGACCGTGTCCGGCAGGCCCTCGATGCCCCCCGCCCACCGGGCCGCGGCCATCAGCTCCTTGAGGAACAGCGGGTTGCCGCCCGAGCGCTCGGCCAGCGAGGCCATCTCGTGCGGGCGAAGCGGCGCGTCCTCGGTCGCCACCATCACCAGTTCCAGCATCTGCTCGTCGGTGAGGGGCGGCGGCTTAATCGACACCGTGCCCTCGACGCTCGGCGGCACGAATCCGGTCTCCTCGTCGCGGCGCGTGACGCAGATCAGCCAGGGGCGGGTGTGCACCTCCCGGGCCAGGTGGCGAAACAGCTCCGACGAGGCCTCGTCCATCCAGTGCGCGTCCTCGATCGCGATCAGCGTTGCCGAGGAAAGCACCGCGTCCAGCAGATCGTGCACTGCCTGTTCGAGCCGCGCCCGGCGAAACTCCTCGCCCAGCTGATCCACCTGCTCGGTGCTCGGCACGGAGACGTCGAGTGGCACGGCCAGCAGCGGGATCCACGGCTCGAGCTGAGGTGCCTTCGTCGTCACCACCCCGCGCAGGTTCGAGACGATCGCGGATTCGGTTGCCGCGCCGTCGAGACCGAGCGCCTGGAGCATGATCTCCCGCACCGGCCGGTATGGGGTCGAGGCGCTGTACAGGTCGCAGGCGGTCGTGATCGTCCGCGCCTCCACGGCGGCCGCACGCAGCTCGGCCAGCAGCCGCGTCTTGCCGATCCCGGGCGGGCCGGCGATCTCGAGCAGCACGCCCGATCCGGAGAGCGTCGATCGCAGCGATCGCTGCAGCAGCGCCGTCTCGAAGTCGCGGCCGATCAGGGGCAGGTCGTGGACGTCGCCACTCTCCTTCGCGCCCTGCGGCGGGCCGATCACCGAGGCGTACACCGGCAGCGTCTTGCCC
Organism: Gaiellales bacterium; assembly: GCA_033856955.1. Classification (GTDB taxonomy): domain Bacteria; phylum Actinomycetota; class Thermoleophilia; order Gaiellales; family JAICJC01; genus JAICYJ01. Next base: position 1,385 of record JAWVDZ010000161.1, on the reverse strand, counting down.
TTGACCAGGAACGGCTCCAGCTCCTTCGTATCGAAGGTGACCGAGCAGGAGTCGAGCACAGCCTGTGACGCCAGCACCTCGCCCGGCATCGCCTTCCCCATCACCCTCGCCGCCAGGTTCACGGCGTCGCCCATCACCGTGTACGTGCGCCGGTAGGGCGGGCCGATATCCCCGGCGAACACGTGGCCGGTGTTGACGCCGGCTCGCACAGGGATCGCGGTCGCGGCCCCCTGCACCTGCCGCAGTGCCGCCAGCATGCGCGCCTCGTCATCGCCGCTGGCCGTGGGCGCCCCGGCCACCAGGATGATCTTGCCACCGTCGTGATCGATGTCGGTGCCCAGGAACGTCACCCGGTGCTCGTCGCAGGCGATCTGCGCGGCGCTCACCAGCTCGTGCAGCGCATCCGCGAACGGGTCGGCGCCGAGCGCCGCCAGCAGATCGTCGGTGCCGTCGTAGTGAAGGAAGCCGATCGTGACGCGCCGGTGCTCGGCGTCGCCGCTGCCGGCGACCAGCAGATCCCGGAGTGCGACCGGGATCCCGATCGTCAGGTCGACCTCGGCCGGCACCGGCTGTGGCGGCGGCTCGAAGCCGCGCAGCCCGACGCTGATTCGGGCCTGGCGGCGCAGAAGGATGCCGTCGCCCTTGGGCGCCCCCAGCTGGTCGGCGTTGATCAGCGCCGCGGTGTCTGGGCTGACGACGATCTCGCCGGCGTTCGCCGTTCCCTCCATCGCGACCGTGGTGCTGGCGGCGGCGCCGGTCATGATCAGCTCGCGGTGACGCTCGCCGACCAGGAAGAAGTGGAACAGGCCGGAGTGGATTCCGACCGACATCCGCAGCCGCACCTTCCCGGCCGAGGTGTCGATCCCGCCCAGCTCGCTCAGCGTGCGCCGCATGCCGGCCGCCGCGCGCACCGCCTTGGGAGCATGGTCGGCGCCGGAGAAGAACAGCAGCAGCGCGTCGCCGCCGAACTTGATCAGGCCGCCGCCGTTGGCGTAGGCGGTCGCCAGCAGCAGGCTGAACACGTCGCCGACCACGTCGGTGACCTCCTCGGCGCCGATGCGGCCGTTGCGGGCGAGCCGCTCCGACATCTTCGTGAACCCGGAGATGTCGACGAACACCACCGTGCCGTCGATCGCCTGCACGCGCAGGTCGGGCTGCTCTACGATCCACCGGATGGTGAGGCGCGGCAGGAAGGGCCGCAGCGCGGCCGAGCGATCGAGCGCAACCTCCACAGCACCACCTCCCCGGGGTCGGAACTACTCGACCAGTGTACCGGCGCCCGGACGACTCCGATATCCGCTGACAGGAAGGCTCAGGCGACCATATTGGGCTGCCGGAGCCCCTGCCAGTGGCCGCGCGTGAGCTGCATCGCCGGCCCCACGCCG
>JAWVDZ010000160.1:0-5374 GCA_033856955.1 Gaiellales bacterium | reverse complement strand
CCGTTCCGCTACGAGCGGTTCGCGACCGGCGACCTGCACCCGGTCTCGAACAGCCCGTACCCCTGGTCGTAGGGCGGCCTGAATGCCGAGAGAGCTGTCGGCCGGCGGCGTGGCGGTGCGCCGGATGCGCGGCCGGTGGTGGTTCGCGGCGATCGAGCCGGCAGGGCGCCCCGGCGTGCTGGCGCTGCCGAAGGGCCTGATCGACCCCGGCGAAGCGGCCGAGGGCACGGCCCTGCGCGAGGTCGCCGAGGAGGCGGGCCTGATCTGTACCGTCGAGCGCCGGCTTACCGATGTGCGCTACGTCTACTCGCGCGACGGCGTGCGGATCTTCAAGATCGTCGTCTTCTACCTGCTTCGCTACCGATCCGGCCGGATCGGCCAGATCGAGCCGGCCATGCGGCTGGAGGTGGCCGGGGCGCGCTGGCTGCCGCTGGCGGAGTGGCGGCGGCTCAGCTATCGCGGCGAGCGGGACGTCGCCGGCGAGGCGGCCGAGCTGTTGGGCGTCTGACGCGGAATCGCTCGACTGCGGCCGGCCAGTGACGCATCTCGCCTCTACCTCGCCAGCAGGCGCCGGCGCCGGCGTCTGTCGAAAGGAAGCGCCCGCCGGGCCGTGGCGGACGCTCCCCGGGTCGGAGCCATGCGCCCTTTCTGCGGGGGGCGCGGCGCGACTTTACAACATGTGACTAGACATGACTAGTGCAGCGGGGCCTCCCAGCCCTCCAGCACCGGCGGCTTCCAGTCGGCGCCCACGGTGCGCGATTCCGCCACCCACGAGCCCAGCTCGGGCTGGGGGAACTTGCAGTGCTTCTCCTTCAGCTGGATGCCGTAGCTGTTGCCCGACTGGAGATGCTTGATCAGCACCTTGCGGGCGATCTCGTTCTCGCGCCCGGCGGGAATCGGGAAGTACAGCTTCAGGAACGAGTTGGAGTAGCGGTCGAACACGGCCGGCAGGCCGTCCTCCATCAGCAGCTCGACGTCCTCCAGCCAGTTGATGTCCTCACCGGGCGTCGCAGCCATCAGATCGACGTCCTCGACCAGGCTGGCGTCCTCCTGGTAGGGGAAGCGCTTGCCGGCGAGGTACTCGGCGTCGATGCCGGTGGTCTTGTCTGGTTCCTTGGTCATGGTCAGTCCCCCGCCGCGTGCAGCGGCGCCGGCGTCTCGTCGTGGGTCAGCGCGTCCTCCTGGTGCTGACGCTCGACCAGCCGCTTGATCTCGTTCAGCGTCCGCTCCTCGGTCACGCCGGGGATGTAGCTGGTGCCCGCCAGCGGCACCTTCGCCATCGCGGCCGCTTCGGTGGTGAGGGCGCACAGGTCCTCGGGCTCGAGGCTGTGGATGTTGGTCTTGCCGCAGGCGCGGGCCAGCATCTGCACCTCGAGCGTCAGCGTGTGCAGGAAGTTGTAGACGCGCTCGGCGGCCTCGTCGACGATCAGCCGCTTTCGCAGCTCCGGGTCCTGGGTGGTGATGCCGACCGGGCAGCGGCCGGTGTGGCAGTGGTAGCACTCACCCGCAGACACGCCGATCGTGCCCTCGTAGTCGGTGACGCCCTCGATCTCCTTGTTGCAGTTCAGCGCCATCAGCGCCGAGTGGCCGATCGCCACCGCCTTGGCGCCGAGCGCGATCGCCTTGGCGATGTCGCCGCCGTTTCGGATGCCGCCCGCGACCACCAGGTCGATCTCGTCCGCCAGGCCGACGTCCTCCAGCGCGCGCCGCGCCTCGGGGATGGCGGCCATCAGCGGGATGCCGGTCTCCTCGGTGGCGATGTGCGGACCGGCGCCGGTGCCACCCTCGGCACCGTCCAGGTAGATGATGTCGGGGCCGCACTTGGCCGCCATGCGAACATCGTCGTAGACACGGGCTGCGCCCAGCTTGAGCTGGATCGGGATCTGGTAGTCGGTGGCCTCGCGCACCTCCTGGATCTTCAGCGAGAGGTCGTCCGGCCCCAGCCAGTCAGGATGCCGGGCCGGGGAGCGCTGGTCGATTCCGGCAGGCAGCGAACGCATCTCGGCCACCTGCTCGGTCACCTTCTGGCCCATCAGGTGGCCGCCGAGGCCGACCTTGCAGCCCTGCCCGATGAAGAACTCGCAGGCATCGGCAAGCATCAGGTGGTGGGGGTTGAAGCCGTAGCGGCTCTGGATGCACTGGTAGTACCACTTGGTCGAGAGGTCGCGCTCGGGCGGGATCATGCCGCCCTCGCCGGAGCAGGTCGCGGTGCCCGCCATCGAGGCGCCCTTGGCCAGCGCCATCTTGGCCTCCAGCGAGAGCGCGCCGAAGCTCATGCCGGTGATGTAGACCGGGATGTCCAGCTCGAGCGGCTTCTTGGCGAAGCGCGCGCCCAGGATCGTCTTCGTCTCGCACTTCTCGCGGTATCCCTCGATCACGAACCGGGTCAGCGTGCCCGGCATGAACATCAGCTCGTCCCAGTGCGGGATCGGCTTGAACATCGAGAAGCCGCGCATCCGGTAGCGGCCCAGATCGGACTTGATGTGGATGTCGTTGATCACCTCGGGCGTGAAGATGCGGCTGTGGCCGAGCACGTTTCGCCGGGAGGATGTCTTGTCGCTTGCCATGTTCCTCCTCTCAGATCAAAGAACGAGCTTGCGCTCGGACGGCTCGAGGTTGTCGTAGTTGTAGAGCTTCTTGCCGCAGACGAACTTCTGGAACTCGGGCGGCGAGCCCAGGCCGTAGATGCGGAACTTGCGCTCGATCAACTCGGTGTCGGCGTCCGTCCACTCGCCCGGCACGCAGTCGATGCCGAGCGCCTTGACCTTGCCGGCCACGTAGATCGTGCCGTCGTACATCGAGTCACCGAGCCCGGGTCCGGCGTCGCCGCAGATGATCTGGCGCCCGCGCTGCATCATGAAGCCGGTCATCGATCCGACGCTGCCCATGGTCAGGATCGTGCCGCCCTTCTGATCGATGCCGGAACGTGCACCTGCACGGCCCTTGACCACCAGGTCGCCGCCGCGCATCGCGGCGCCGGTCAGCGACCCGGCGTTGCCCTCGATCACGACCACGCCGGACATCATGTTCTCGCAGGATGACCAGCCGACGCGACCGGTGATGTGCACCTCCGGTCCGTCGATCACGCCGCAGCCGAAGTAGCCGAGGCTGCCCTCGAACGTGATCTTGCAGCGCATCAGGATGCCCACGCCCAAGGAGTGCTTGGCGCCCGGGTTTCGCACGGTGACGTCCTTGATGCCGCGTTCGTAGAGCAGGTTCTTCAGCTCGAGGTTGATCTGGCGCGTGGTCAGCGGATGCGCGTCGAACACGGCCTTGTCGCCGTCGATCTCGGAGACGTTGGGAACGTCGGCATCCGGCTCGACCAGCCCGCGCGCGTCGTAGACGATCTTGCGTTCTCCTACCGCGTCCATACCAGCACCTCGCCCTCGTAGGGGTCGTACGTGTCGATCTCGTGGTCGAGCACGGCGCGGATCGCGATCTCCTCCGACGCCAGCGCCACCAGATCGTCCGATTCGTAGAGCACCAGCGGCTTTGCCGCCATCTCGTCCTTGGCCACGCCGAGCGCGTCGCCGGTCACGCAGATGTAGGTGAAGACGCCGTCCAGCTCCTCCAGGCTGGCCCGCATCGACGTCTCGAGGTCCATTCCCTCGGCCATCTTCTCGGCCAGGTAGACGGCGATCACCTCGGAGTCGCACTCGGACTGGAAGCGGTGCCCGGAGCGCTCCAGCCGCCGCCGCCACTGGAAGTAGTTGGTCAGCTGGCCGTTGTGCACGACCGCGACGTCCGAAAACGGGTACGCCCAGTAGGGGTGGGCGCCCGAGATGTCCACGTCGGACTCGGTCGCCATCCGCACGTGCCCGATCGCGTGGGTGCCGCTGAAGCCGCCCAGGTCGTACTGGTCGCAGACCGTCTCGGCGTCGCCCAGGTCCTTGACGATCTCGAGCGAGTGGCCCAGCGAGAGCACCTCGGCGTTGGGCACGTCCTCGACGTAGTCGGCCAGCTCCTTGAGGTCGCCGTCATAGGTGAGCGTGACGCGGAACGCGTACTCCGTCTCGGGCTCGACCTGCTCGATCGTGGCTCCCAGCGAGCGCAGACGCGACTCCACCTCCTGCCGGTTTCGGGCCAATCGCTCGGTGAACTCGAAGTCCCGGGCGTCGTTGGAGTCGGCCAGCTTGTAGCGCATCAGCACGCTCTTGGTGGTCGGGCCGTACAGCGCATAGCCGGTCGAGTCCGGACCACGGTGCTTCATCGACTGAAGCATGCGGGTCATGTCGCGCCCGATCTCGTGCGCGCCGTCCCGATAGATGATCCCTGCGATTCCACACATACGCGGAGAACCTTTCGGTGTCGTCGGGCTGACGCCGCAAGACCGCTTCGTCAGCGCATTTCAGGGATTGATAGTACCGGCGGCCGCCCGCTTCCTCCTATGGACAGATCTCCATACTGCGAGCCGGAATGGGGTCTGACCCGGCCGGTGCGGGCCAGACCCGAACCAACCATCCTAAGGCAGCACGTCCAGGTACTCGGCCACGTCCCACTCGGTGACGGTGGCGCAGTAGCGCTCCCACTCGTCGCGCTTGTAGTGCCGGAACACCTTGAACATCTCGTCCGGCAGCGCCGACTTGATCACCTCGTCGTCGTCCAGCGCGTCCAGCGCATCGCCGAAGGTCATCGGGATCTTCTTGACCTCCTTGCCGCCGGCCATCGCGTCGTAGATGTTCCGCTCCTCCGGCTCGCCGGGGTCGAGCTTGCGCGTGATGCCATCGTCCATGGCCTTGATCAGCGCCGCCAGCGAGAGGTACGGATTCACCGCGGAGTCGACCGAGCGGTACTCGAACCGTCCCGGCGCCGAGACACGGAGCGCGGTGGTGCGGTTCTGGAAGCCCCAGTCTGCGAACACCGGCGCCCAGAAACCGGTGTCCCACAGCCGCCGGTAGGAGTTGACCGTCGAGGCGGTTACGGCGGTCAGCGCGGAGAGGTGCTCGAGCACGCCGCCGATCGAGTAGAGGCCGATCTTGCTGGGCAGCTGCTGGTTCTTGCCCTCGGGCATGAACACGTTCTCCTCGCCCTTCCAGAGCGAGATGTTGTGATGGCAGCCGTTGGCCGAGACGCCCATGAAGGGCTTGGGCATGAAACAGGGGAACACATTCAGCTCGCGTCCCACCTGTTTGCAGATCTGGCGGAAGGTGCTGAGGTTGTCCGCCGTCTGCTCGGCCCGGTCGAAGTTGAAGTTCAGCTCGATCTGGCCCGGCGCATCCTCGTGGTCTCCCTGGATCATGTCCAGACCCATCCGCTGCCCGTACTCGATCACCTTGTGGATCACCGGCTGGAGCTCGGAGAACTGGTCGATGTGGTAGCAGTACGGCTTGGTCACGCCGGCCACGTCCGGGGTGCCGTCCGGCCTCAGCTTCAG
>JAWVDZ010000159.1:0-3381 GCA_033856955.1 Gaiellales bacterium | reverse complement strand
AGGGTTGCCATGGTGACCGGGGCGAGCAGCGGCATCGGGGCGGCCACCGCCAGGACGCTGGCCGGCGCGGGAGCGAGCGTCTCGCTGGTGTCGCGCCGCGGCGGCGACCTGGGGATCGCGGGTGCGCTCGCCTTCGCCTGCGACGTCCGCGATGCGGCCGCCGTACAGGTGGCGGTGACCGAGACCGTGGATGCGCTCGGATCGCTGGACATCCTGGTCGCGAACGCTGGGGTCGGCGCCTACGGCGACTTCCTCGACCTGGCGCCCGAGCACCTGGAGGAGATGATCGACACCAACGTCAAGGGGCTGCTCTACACGGTGCGCGCCGGCCTGCCACACCTGCTCCGCAGCAACTCGGCCGACCTGGTCGTGGTGGCCTCGGTGGCGGGCCAGCGCGGCCCCGAGGGCGAGGCCGTCTACGCCTCATCCAAGTTCGCCCAGGTCGGCTTCATGCGCTCGCTCGACCACGAGCTGTTCCGCCGCGGCGTGCGCTGCTCGACGATCGCGCCGGGCGGCGTCGCCACCGAGTTCGCCATGGGCCGGGGCCGAAACCCGGACGATCCAGATCTGGCGGGGATGATGAGGGCGGAGGAGATCGCCGAAGCGATCGTCCACGCCGTCACGCGCCCGCGCACGCACCGCGTGCTCGAGTCCACCATCCTGCCCATGTCCGACGACTCGATGAATTGAGGAACTGAGAATGAAGGTCACCATCATCGGCGGAGGCAGCAGCAGCTTCGTCCCGATCCTGATCCGCCGGCTGATGCAGTCACCGTCGCTGGGCGGCTGCGCGGTCACCCTGATGGACGTGAACGAGGGCCGGCTGGGCGTGATGCAGTCGCTGGCCGACAAGCTGATCGCGAGCGAGGGCAGCTCGCTGACCGTGGACAGCACCACCGACCAGCGCGACTCCCTGGTCGACGCCGACTTCGTGATCGCGGCCATCTCCGTCGGCGGCATGGACGCCTGGGCCAACGACCTCGAGATCCCCGGCCGCTACGGCGTGGTGATGCACGTCGGCGACTCGATCGGGCCGGGAGGAATCATGCGGGCCTTCCGCAACGCCCCGGTGCTGGCGGAGGTGGCGCGAAATGCGGCCGAGGTCGCGCCGGACGCCTGGATCTTCAACTACACCAACCCGGCGCCGATCGAGGCGCTGGCGATGCGCGCGGCCGCCCCGCAGGTCAAGTCCTACGCGCTGTGCTCGTGCACCGGGCATCCCAGCAGCCGCGAGTGGCTGGCCGAGATGGCGGGCGTCGAGCCGCACGAGATCGCGATGCCGCCGGTCGTGGCGGGCATCAACCACTGTGCCTCGATCCAGCAGCTGCGGCTGACCGACGGCCGCGACGCGATGCCGCTGGTGCGGGAGCGGGCGACCAACCCGATCGTGAAGTGGGCGCTCGAGACGTACGGCGTGCTGCCCTACTGCTGGACGCACTGGACCGAGTTCTTCCCCCAGATGCAGCGGCTGGAGGCGCCCTACGCCGGCACCGCGCAGGGAGTCGCCATGCGCTACGGCATCACCACACACGACATGGCGTACGAGAAGGCGCGCGTGAAGGGGCTGGAGGAGCTGGCCGCGCGCTGGACGGCGCCCGACGCAGGCCCGGTGACGCTGGCCGACCTGCCCGAGGGCGACGAGGACGAGGGCATCGAGGTGATCGAGATCATCGAGGCGATCGTCGACAACGGCAACATCACCCGCGTCGTCAACGCCCTCAACGACGGCGCCATCCCCAACCTGCCGGACAAAGCGATCGTCGAGGTGAACGCCCAGATCAACGCCTACGGCATCCGGCCGATCCAGGCCGGTCCGCTGCCAGACGCCCTGGCCGCGCACCTGAACCACTACTTCAACTTCCAGCAGCACGTGGTCAAGGCCGCCCTGTCAGGAGATCGAAAGGCCGCGCTGCACGCCTTCCTGCTCGAGCCCACGCTGCAGGCGAACCTTGACCTCGATCAGACTCAAGCATTGTTGGACGAGATGCTGGAGGCCAACCGCAGGTGGCTGCCGCTGTTCGAGGGTCAGGCGGCCGCGGCCAGCGCGAACGCCGCGAACACGACCGCCAGGTAGAGCAGCGAGTAGCGAAACAGCCGCCCGGCGCGGGGAGTCGTCGGTCGCTGCCAGAGCGCGGCCGCCAGCGCCACGAACACGGCGCCGGCGACGGCAGCCGGCAGCAGGTACGACCAGCCCAACCGGTCTGCCGGAGCCAGGGCGAGCGTCGCCGCGACCAGCGCCAGCGTGTAGAGCACGATCTCCGATGCCGTCCGGCGGTCGCCCCGCGTGACGGGAAGCATCGGCACCTCCGCTCGCTCGTAGTCGCGGCGGATCATCATCGCCAGCGCCCAGAAGTGCGGCGGCGTCCACAGGAAGACGATCATGAACAGCAGCACCGCGGCCAGGTCGAGGCTGCCGGTGGCGGCCGCCCAGCCGACCAGGGGCGGGATCGCGCCGGCCGCTCCGCCGATCACGATGTTCTGCGCGGTGCGGCGCTTCAGCCACAGGGTGTAGACCAGCACGTAGAACAGGTTTCCGGACAGGCAGAGGCCGGCCGCCAGCAGGTTCACGGCCGAGGCCAGGATCACGAACGACGCCGCCGACAGGGCGACCCCGAACTCGGTCGCCCGAGCGGCCGAGATCCGGCCGGCCGCGACCGGTCGCGCGGCCGTGCGCTTCATCCGTCTGTCGAGGTCGCGGTCGAGCACGTGGTTGAGGGCGCTCGCGCCGCCGCAGCCGAGCCCCAGACCGACCATCGTGGCAAGCAGCAGTCCCGGCGAGGGCACTCCGCGCGCGGCCGCCAGCATCGCGCAGAGCGCCGTGATCAGCAGCAGCACCATGATCCGCGGCTTGGTGAGCGTGAGGTGGTCGCGCAGGCTGCCTTCGGGCACGGTTGGCCTTCCAGCGCGAAGAACGACGACACACGCCGCCGCGAAGGCCAACGCGGCGAGCGCAACGTGGGCCGTGCGGAATGCGGCCGAGTCGCCGACGGCGCCGATCAGCGCGCCGGCACCGGATGCGGCGAGCAGCAGGGCCAGAGCCGCACTGGCCGCCGTGCGCAGCGCCGGTCGCCACCACCACGCGACAACCGCGACGGCAATCGCCGGCGCGATCGTCAGGCCGGCCAGCACTCGATGGGCAAGGCCGAGCCCGGCGGCGGCCGAGACGACCACCGCCAGCGACCCCCCAGCGGTTGTCAGCGCCGTCAGGCGCAGCCATGCGCCCGAGCGCTCATCCATTCCGCGCCGCCTCGCGTTGCAGCATCCGCACGTCGCCAACCACGGCGTGAACATCCAGCGGCGGCAGGAAGCCGGCCCGCTCATCGCCGTTCGCATCGATCAGGAATACGGCCAGCGAGTGCGTGATGTCGGCCGCGGTTGGGC
>JAWVDZ010000158.1:0-4139 GCA_033856955.1 Gaiellales bacterium | reverse complement strand
GAACAGGTGCAGCACGCGATCGGCTTCGGAGTAGCGGATCGATCGCAGCACCACCGCGTCGGTCTTGTAGCTTCGGCCCATGATGGAATCGTACGTTCAGCTGATGGTTGGTTCCATGGGATGTGTGGCTTCTGGACGCAGAATGGGGTGTTCCAGACGACGGGAGCGCCCGCAGGGCAGGCTGGGTGAAGCCTGTTCAAGGGCGATCGTGGCGTCTGGGACGGCCCAGACCAGTCCAGAGCCGCAAAGCTCGTGGAATCAACCATCTACCAGGGTGACGTCGCGCAGCTCGGCTGCCGGCATCGCTGCCAACAGGTCGGCCAGCGCCACGCCGAACAGCGATCGCGGCGTGCCGGCCGCGCACCAGACGCGGTCGTAGCGCTTCAGCGAGCTGTCGACGACCGTCGGCAGCGGGCGGTCGTGCCCGAGCGGTGGCACACCGCCGATCGCATAGCCGGTCAGCGCCTTCACCTGCCGGCCGCGCGCCATCTCGAGCCCCTCGCCGACGCGCTCCAGGTCGACCATCCGGTCTCCGGCACAGAGGCAGAGGATCGGCCGCTGCTCGCCGTCCACCAGCACCACCGACTTGACGATCTGAGCCAGCTCGCAGCCCACCGCCGCGGCGGCCTCGACCGCGGTTCTGGTCGACTCCGCCAGCTCCTCAACGGAGACGTCGAGCCCGGCCTCCGCCGCCCGTTGCTGAAACCTCAGCGCCGTCGGGTGCATCGTGGGCAGAGGTGGGTGCCGCGCTGGGCGACACGCGTCTTGACGATCTCGGCACCGCAGCGCGGACAGGGCTGGCCCGAGCGGTCGAACACGTTGAACCGGTCCTGCATCGAGCCGGCCGCGCCGGCCACGTCCCGGTAGCTGTCGATGGTCGCGCCGCCGGACTCGATGCCGCGCTCCAGCACCTGCACGACCGCCCCGTGCAGGCGCCGCACGCGCGCTGGACCGAGCTCCCCGGCCACCGCCAGCGGGTGGATGCGGGCCTCCCACAGCGCCTCGTCAGCGTAGATGTTGCCGACGCCGGCGACGACACGCTGGTCGAGCAGCATCGCCTTGATCGGGGCGCGGCGCCCGCGCAGCGCCTGCCGCAGGTCGGCCGGCGTCCACTCGGGCGCCAGCGGCTCCGGGCCGAGCCGCCCGCGCCAGTAGCTCTCCTGCTCGCTCGGGGCGAGCAGGCGCATCGTTCCGAACCGGCGCTGATCGCTGTAGAGCAGCCAGCTTCCGTCGTCGAGCCCGAACAGCGCACGCAGATGGGGCCGCTCCGCCGGCTCGGCGACGTGGTGGAACCATCCCGTCATGCGCAGGTGGCAGACCAGCTGGGAGCCGTCGTCCAGCCCGATCACAAGGTACTTGCCTCTACGCCCCACCCCGGTCACGCCGGCTCCGTGCAGCGCATGGGCGACGGCGTTCGGGTCGGCGGGTGCGGTCAGCCTGCCGTCGCGGATCTCGACCTGCTCCAGCGTCCGGCCGGAGAGCGCGACGGCCAGGCCACGGCGCACCGTCTCGACCTCGGGTAGCTCAGGCATCGACCGTCCCGATCACCAGAGGCGGCGGGGCGGCGGGCCCGTCCGCGATCTCGAAGCACGCGCGCACGGTGTCCGCGTCGAAGCCGGCGCGGGCATGCACGGTCGCCAGCGGTTCGCCGGCAGACACGGCGTCCCCCCGCTTTCGGTGGACGACGATGCCAACGGCGTGATCGACCGAATCGCCCTTGTTCGCACGCCCGGCGCCGAGGCGCGCTGCCGCCTCGCCGATCGCGAGCGCGTGGCAGCGCTGCACGACTCCCGAGACATCCGCGGTCACCCGCTCGACCACCGGCGCCTGGGGAAGCGGCGCCTGGGGATCGCCCCCCTGGGCTGCGATCCAGCGCTCGTAGCGCTCGTGTGCGGCGCCGCTTTCGAGCGCGCGCTCCGCCGCCGCCCGGTCGCCGACCAGGATGGCGGCGGCGGTGAGGCAGAGCTCGGTCAGGTCGGGTGGCCCCTCGCCGCGCAGGGTGGCGACCGCCTCCTCGACCTCGAGCGCGTTTCCGACCGCGTAGCCGAGCGGTTCGTCCATGCTCGTCAGTATCGCATCGGTCTCGATCTCGTACTCGCCGCCCAGGCGCACCATCAGCGCCGCCAGCTCGCGTGCCTGCTCAACGGTCGGCATGAAGGCGCCCTCGCCCACCTTGACGTCGATCAGTAACCGGCTGGCTCCGGACGCGACCTTTTTCGCCATGATGCTGGTGGCGATCAGCGGCAGGCTGGGCACGGTGGCGGTGGCGTCGCGCAGCGCGTACAGCCGGCCGTCCGCGGGTGCCAGCTCGGCCGTCTGACCGCAGACCACGATCCCGATCTGCTCCACCTGCCGGCGCATGCCGGCCAGCGAGAGCGAGACGCGCATGCCCGGGATCGACTCCAGCTTGTCGAGCGTGCCGCCGGTGTGCCCCAGCCCGCGGCCGCTCATCTTGGCGACCAGCGCGCCGCAGGCGGCAAGCAGCGGCGCCAGCACCAGCGTCGTCTTGTCGCCGACGCCGCCGGTGGAGTGCTTGTCGGCGACCGGCCACGGCCACGAGACGCGCTCGCCCGAGGCAAGCATCGCCTCGAGCAGCGCCACGGTCTCGGCCTCGCTCATTCCGCGCAGCACGACGGCCATCAGGAACGCGGCCAGCTGGGCGTCGTCCACCGAGGGCTCGATCAGCGCGGCGATCTCGTCCGCCGTCAGCTCGCCGCCGTCGCGCTTGCGGGCGATCAGCTCCTTGATGAGGGGCGTCATGGAAGCCCCTTCGGGAACGGATCGTGGATGGATGACGAGCGGCGCGTCAGCAGGGGGCGATGCTGTGCCGAAGCGCATATCCGGAGGTCATCTGGGCGAGGCACGGCATCGTCATCCTGCGCCGACGCGACGCCGTCAGACGCCGCGAGCCGTTCCTGACGGGGCTTCATAGGACTGGCGTTCCCGGCAGGTCATCGTCGTGGACGCCGGTGAGGTGGCGCTGGACGGTGGCGCCCACATCGGCGAACGTGTCGCCGTCATGGCGGCGGGAGGCGGCCGGCCGGCCGGCGACGTGCGCCAGCAGCAGCGCGTGCTCGCGCGAGTGGTCGGTCGTTGCGGTGGTGGGGTCGCAGCCGTGGTCGGAGGTGATCACGAGCAGGTCGCCGTGGCGGAGGGCGGCCAGCAGTCGCGGCAGCTCCATGTCGAACTCGCGCAGCGACTCCACGAAGCCCTGGGGATCGTTGCGATGGCCCCAGATCATGTCGGTCTCGACCAGGTTGGTGAACACGAGGCTGCGGTCGGGGAGCTCGCGCAGCCGCGAGATCGTGCGCGCCACGCCCTGGCCGTTCGACTCGGTGGGCGCGGAGCTGTCGACGTCCTGGCCGGCGAAGATGTCCGAGATCTTGCCCACGGCGTGCACGCCCACCCCGGCGTCGCGCAGGCGCTGGAGGTGGTTCGGCCGTGGCGGCAGCAGCGAGAAGTCGTGGCGGTGTGGCGTGCGCCGGTAGTCGCCCGGGTCGCCCTCGAACGGCCTCGCGATCACGCGGCCGACGGCGAGCTCGCCGGTCAGCAGCTCGCGGGCGTCGCGGCACGCGGCGTAGAGCTCTTCCAGCGGCACCGTCTGCTCGTGCGCCGCGATCTGGAACACGCTGTCGGCCGAGGTGTAGACGATCCAGCTGCCGGTGCGCTGGTGCTCCTCCCCGAGCCGCTGGATGATCTCTGTTCCCGAGGCGGCGACGTTTCCGATCACACCGCGCCCCGTGCGCCGCGCGAACTCGTCCAGAAGGGCGGCCGGAAAGCCGTTCGGAAAGGTCGGGAAGGCGCGCTCGGTGACGATGCCCATCATCTCCCAGTGGCCGGTGGTGGTGTCCATGCCGAGGCTGCGCTCCGCCAGCCTGCCCCACACCGACGGCGCGTCCACTCGCGGCGCGCAGCCGGCCAGCGGAAGCACGTTCCCGAGCCCGAGCTGCTGGAGCGACGGCAGGTCGAGGCCGCCCACCGCGTCAGCCACATGGGCGAGCGTGTTCGACCCGGCCGTGCCGAAGGCCTCGGCATCGGGAAGGTCGCCGACCCCGACGGCATCCAGCACGATCACGCAGGCTCTGGCCACGGGGAGCAATCTAGATGATTGATTCCACGAGCTGCGCGGCTCTGGGACT
>JAWVDZ010000157.1:0-4752 GCA_033856955.1 Gaiellales bacterium | reverse complement strand
GGTGACGTGTACCTCGATCCCTGGTGGCGGAAGATCCGAAGCGCTCAGCAATCCTCCGCCCTCCGTCCACATGACGACCACGCCGCCCTTGTGCAGCTGATGCAACGGCCAGCCGCAGCTCGCACCGTCGGCTGTGGCGTGGCAGGGGTCTCCCAGCCGTTGCGTGCTGAGGTTGATGATCCCCGAGGTCATGGTGGTAACGAATCCGCGGCGGTGAAAGCGCCACGTGGCTGGGTAGGCAAACGAGACGCCGTCCGAGTGATAACGCGTAACCGCTGTCGACACGCCCGTCCCGGATCCCAAAGGGCCTGAAGATCCACCGCCGGAGGCGGTCGAGCCAATCGAGCAGCCGGCGAGGATCAGCGTCATCGACACAGCTAATGCGGCAGAACGCATACGACATCCGACGGCCCTGCCAGGCGAAGGGTTCCGCGCCATGTGGCCGGATCACACCCCGGCCAACCGCCGCACCGCCGCCAGCCCCTCCGGGCTGCCCGGCCAATGCCGCTCCAGCGCCGGTGCACCGGCCCTCCGCACCACCGCGCGCAGCGTCCAGGCCACGATCACGGCGTCGTCCGCGTATCCGACCACGGGCAGGAAGTCGGGAATCAGGTCGAACGGCAGCGCCAGGTAGGCGAGCAGCAGCCATAGCCGGAGGCGCAGGGTTCGTGGCAGCTCCGGATCCGCCGCGAGCCTGCGAACCAGCCGCAGGACGTCGGGCAGAAGGCGTAGCGCCTCGATGATCCGCTCCTTCGACGGCCGCCGCGCCGCCAGCGCCAGCACCAGCAGCAGCCACACCGCCACCAGCGAAGCCGCCAGCGCGATCGCGCTGCGGATGATCACGGAACCCCGGCCGTCTCCTGGTCGAGCACCACAACGGTGCGAGCGCCCTCGCCCCGGCGCAGCCGTTCGAACGCCGGCTCGATGCCGTCCAGGTCGGTGAAGTCGGACACGGCTCCCGCCACGTCCAGCCGGCCGTCCATCACCATCTCGATCATGAACGGGATCTCGGCCGCCACGTTCGCGGATCCGTAGAACGACCCCCGCAGCGTCTTGTCGCTGATCAGGTCGAGCGCGGGCAGCGAGACCTCGAACCCGCTGGGCGTGAGCCCGACCACCACCGCGGTGCCGCCCGGCTTGACCATGTCGAACGCCTGCCGGATCGTCTCGGTGCGTCCCACCACCTCGATCGCGTGGTCGGCTCCGCCACCGCCGCAGATCTCCCTGACGCGACGAACCACATCCTCGCCGGCGAGCACGGTGTGGGTGGCGCCGCGCCGCTCGGCCATCTCCAGCTTCTCCGGATTGGGATCGATCGCGACGATCTTGCCGGCGCCCGCCAGCCGCGCGCCGGAGACGACCTGGAGACCGACCCCGCCGCAGCCGATCACGGCCACGCTGTCTCCGACCCGCACGCGCGATGCGTTGCGAACCGCGCCGATGCCGGTCACGACGCTGCACCCGATCAGGGCCGCCTGCCACAGCGGCAGGACGTCCGGCAGCGGCACCGCGGAGGCGGCCGGGACGACGCATCGCTCGGCGAAGCAGGCCACGCTGAGGAAGTGCTTGACCGGCGTGCCGTCCGGGAACGAGAGCCGGGTGGTGCCGTCGCCGAGCACGCCCAGCCGGTTCTGCTCAGCCGCCGTCTCGCACAGGTTCGCCCGCCCGGCGCGGCACTGGCCGCAGTGGCCGCACGCCGGCACGAAGCAGAACACGACGTGGTCTCCGGGGCGGACGTGGTGCACGCCCGCGCCAACCTGCTCGACCACACCGGCGCCCTCATGCCCGAGCACGATCGGCTGGCGCTCGTGGCCGAGATGACCGTCGGCCAGGTGGACGTCGGATGCGCAGACGCCCGCGGCCGCCACCCGCACCAGCACCTCGCCGTCGCGCGGCGGCGACAGCGTCAGCTCCTCCACCGTCAGCGGCCCCCCGATCGCGCGCAGCACCGCCGCCCGCACCCGCATCTCACCGCTCACGCGATCCTCCACTGCTCGAGCTCGTCCAGATCGGGCTCCACGCCCAGGCCCGGCCCGGACGGCGGGGACACCGTTCCGTCGTCCGCGATCTCGAGCACGAACGGCAGCATCCAGTCACGCCGCTCCGCCGACCAGGCGGGCGGATCGTAGGGCACCTCGATGTAGGGGTGCGTCGAGAATCCGCACGCAGCGTGCAGGTTCGCGACCAGGCCGTGGCCGTTCGACCAGGTGTGCGGCGACCACACGCGGCCGTGCCGCAGCGCCAGCCGAGCGACCTCCCGACAGCCCACGATGCCGCCGCAGAACATCGCGTCGCACTGGATCACATCCACACCGCCTCGCAGCAGCAGATCGCGCGCCTCGTGTTGCTGTCGCACCATCTCGCCGGCCGCGATCGGCATCGCCGCCCGCTCGGCCAGTGCCGCGTAGCCGTCGAGGTCGGCCGTGTGCAGCGGCTCCTCGAGCCAGTGCAGCCGAAGCGGCGCGAGCGCCTCGGCACAGGCCGTTGCCGTCGCCAGGTCCCAGCTGGGGGAGACATCGCCCGGCATCCGCCAGCCCTGGTTGGCGTCGACCATGATCTCCATCTCGTCGCCGACCGCGCTTCGCACCGCCTCGACCACGGCCACGTCGTCCTGCCAGCGGGGGTGGTGGAAGCGGATCTTGATCGCCCGCAGGCCACGATCGCGAAGCTCGACCGCCCGTCGCGCCCGCTCGGCCGGCTCCGCCAGCTCGCCGGTCGAGGCGTAGGCCAATAGACGCTCCTGGCCGCCGCCGAGCATCTGCCACAGCGGCCGGCCGGCGGCCCGGCCGGCGAGGTCCCAGCATGCGACCTCGACCGCCCACGGCCGCCCACCGTGGAAGTCGACCGTCTCGCAGATGCGGGCAACCGTGGGATGGTCGCGGGGGTCGATGTCGCGAAGCAGCCGCTCCAGCAGCTCTCTGTCCGGCAACCCGTCACCGCCGCCGGCGTAGCCGACCGTGCCGTCGTCGCCCGTCACGATCACCAGCGTGGCCTCCTGCGAGGCCCGCGGCACGGGATCCCATGCCGCCCGAAACGGCGGGTCGAACGGGTGGCGGTAGGTTCGGGTCTCGATCTAGGCGACAACCATCTTGGCTCCACCCTGGTCGAGCACCGCCCGCAGCGCCGAGCCGCTCTTCAGCAGCGCGAACGCCTCCTCGATGCGGTCGAGGCCGAGCCGGTGCGAGATCAGCGCATCCAGCGGCAGCCGCCCACGCCGGTAGGCGTCGAGGATCACCAGGAAGTCGCGGTCGGGCCGGGCGGAGCCGTACAGCGCACCGATCACCCGCCGCTCCATGCGCGGGATCGACAGCGCGGGCAGGGGCAGCACGGCGTCCTCGCGGGGGATGCCGATGCAGACCGCGGCGCCGCGCCGGCGGGTGGAGAGGAAGGCGGCCAGCATCGCCTCCGACCGGCCGGTGGCCTCGAAGGCGAAGTCGACGCCTCCGCCGGAAGCGCTCGCCACCAGCTCGGCGGTCGCCTCCGGCGATCCCGCCCAGGCGACGGCGTCGGTGGCGCCCAGCCGCAGCGCGGCCTCCAGCTTGTCCTGGTCGAGGTCGACGGCCACGATCGGAGCGGCGCCCACGGCGGCCAGGCCGATCACGGCCGAGAGGCCGACGCCGCCGCAGCCGACCACCGCCGCCCGCTGGCCGGGCCGCACGTCGGCGCTGCGCCAGACGGCGCAGATGCCGGTGGTGACGGCGCAGCCGACCAGGCCCGCGATCTCGAACGGCACATCGCGCGGGATCACCACGCATGACCCTTCCGGTACGACGGCGTGCTCGGCGAACGACGAGAGGAACGAGTAGTGGTGGATCGGCTCGCCGTCTCGCGAGAGCCGCGACGTGCCGTCCAGCAGAGCACCGCGGGCCATCATCGGCCAGGCCGTGCCGCACAGATGCGGCAGGTCGTCGAGGCACTCCTCGCAGCGGCCGCAGGCCGGCGCCCAGGAGAGCGCCACGTGGTCGCCCACCGTCACCCGGCCGACGCCGGGGCCGAGCTCCTCGACCACTCCGCCGCCCTCGTGGCCCAGCACCACCGGGCAGGGCGTCTCGGCGGTGCCGTCGATCGCGTTCATGTCCGAGTGGCAGACGCCGCTGGCGTGGATCCGCACCCGCACCTCGCCCGGCCCGGGAGGGGCCAGCTCGAGCTCGGTCACCACCAGCGGGGCGCCCACCCGCTCCAGCACCGCGGCGCGCGTGATCACTTCGGCACTGCGTCCGCGCCCGACTGCATCTTCCGCAGATCCTCGATCGGGATGTGGCAGCGCATCAGGTGGCCGGGCTCGGCCTCGGCCAGAGGAGGCTCCTGTTCCTCGCAGATCGCGCCCAGGTAGCGCGGGCAGCGGGTGTGGAACACACAGCCGGACGGCGGATCGGCGGCGCTGGGGATGTCGCCCTCGAGCTTGATCCGCGGCCGGTCGCCGCCCTCGATCGTCGGCACGGCCGAGAGCAGCGCCTCGGTGTAGGGGTGGTGGGGGCTCGCGAACACGACCTCGGCCGCGCCCACCTCCATCAGCCTCCCCAGGTAGAGGACGGCGATCCGGTCCGAGAGGTACCGCACGACGCCGAGGTCGTGCGAGATGAACAGGTACGAGACGCTATGGTCACGCTGCAGTTCGGCCAGCAGGTTCAGGATCGTCGCCTGCACCGAGACTTCCTTCGCCGTGGTGGGCTCGTCTCAGTCCACCTGCTTCGGGTTGCCGGCGAAGGCGCGCGCGATCGCGACCCGCTGCTTGAGCCCGCCCGAGAGCGA